>RDZL01000172.1 GCA_004295165.1 Flavobacteriia bacterium | reverse complement strand
GTGCTCAAGTTTTTGCAGTAGTTCGTGGTTTTCTGCAAGGCTCTTGCCAAATCCAAAGCCCGGATCGATGATGACATCTGTGCAGCCAAGGGCTTGTAGTGCCGCGCGTTTTTCAGAAAGAAAGGAAAGGGCATCGCTTACAATTCCTTTCTCATGGAGAAAAGATTGAGCCGAATTATTTTGCTGTGCGCGGTTGTAATTGAGGATATACGGAATTTTTGCCTGCGCTACCACAGTCCAAAGTGTAGGATCGAATTGGCCGGCAGAAATATCGTTGATCAGGTCAGCACCTTGTTCTATGCCGAATTGCGCTACCTCTCCATAGTAAGTATCGAGCGAAATTAAAGTCGAAGGAAAGGCATTTTTGAGCAGTAGAATGGTGTCTGCCAAACGGTCTATTTCTTCTTGTGCAGTAGCAACTTGTGCATTCGGACGCGTAGAACTGGCACCGATGTCTAGGATATGGGCGCCGGCATTGATCATGGCGCTGGCGCGTTCTAGGAGTTGGTCTGAGTTGAGCACGCGGCTTTGCGCATAGAAGGAATCGGGCGTCATATTCAAAATTCCCATTATCTTTGGTTGACCAAAATCGTGGAGTTGCCCTTTGATATTCAAAAAGCGACTTTTCTGAAATACGGTACTTTGTTCCTTAGCTTGACTCATGACACAAACGCAAATTCAATACACAAATGTAATGACTATTTGTCGAGAGATTTTCGAAAAAAAAACACTCGACTACGGCTTGTCTTGGCGTATTTTACGACCAAGTTCCTTAACCGACCAACTATTCATTAAAGCACAGCGCATCCGCACCATTCAAGAAACAGGTAAAAACCTGGTTGGCGAATCTTTTGAAGATGCTTTTCAAGCCATTGTCAATTATTGTATCATGGCTATTATTCAAGTGCGCGAGCCCGCAGGTCTTCAAGATACCATGCAAGCCCAAGAAGCCATAGCGCGCTATCACCAAATTGCCGACGAAGCCAAAGCGCTCATGGAACGCAAAAACCATGATTACGGCGAGGCTTGGCGAGACATGCGCGTGAGTTCCCTCACCGACCTGATACTCAGTAAAATCATGCGCATCAAGCAAATCGAAGACAACGCAGGTACTACGCAAGTCTCAGAAGGGGTAGAGGGCAATTATTTTGACATGCTCAACTACAGTGTTTTTGCGCTCATTCATTTAGAAAATTGTTAAGAGGCTGTTAAAGTGCTCCGTCTTTTCCACTCGACACCTAAATTTACTTCAAAACGAACGCTATGCAACAAATAGAACGTTACCTTCCTTGGTCAATCCGCATCCTAATTGCCGGTCTTTTTCTGGTATCGGCCTATGGTAAAATTTATCCAGACCCCTCTGCCTACGGCACCATTTCAATGTTTGAAATCAAGCAGCTCTATCCGATGGGTTTCTCGGTGGAATTAGCCAAAATATTTTCGCGCGCCCTAATTGGTGTGGAGTTTGGTTTGGGCTTGCTCTTGCTTTTTCCATTTGACCTTAAAAAATGGGTTATTCCAGCGCTCATTGCCATGCTAGCTGTATTTGTCGTTCACCTCTCAATCGAAATCATCAACACCGGCAACAAAGGCAATTGTGGTTGCTTTGGTGCTCTTTTACCCATGACCCCCCTAGAAGCTATCATGAAAAACGTACTCTCTATCGGCCTTTTGGCTATTCTTTGGAAACGCTACGGCGCCCAACTCCCTGAACGCTCCAATATTTGGTTTTTGACCACTATTTTAAGCGTATGCATGTTGCTGATGTTCATCTTCATTCCAACATACAAGGCGGCAACAGTGGTTCAAACTCCTAGCGCAACAGAAATGTCCGAACCTACAAGTTCAGCGCCTCAATCTGCTGTTGGTACAGATACCACCAAAACAGTGAAGACGCCAATAGCCAAAGACACCACCAAAGTAGCCAAGCCCAAAGATTTGGGGCCAAAACCAAAAAAATCTGGCTACGAAAAATATTTTGCCAATATCAATGAAGGCAAGAAAATCCTTTGCTTTTTTGCCCCAAGCTGTGATCACTGCCGCGCCACGGCCAAGCAACTGACAGCACTCAAAAATAGCACGCCTGGTTTTCCTGAAATTCAAATCCTGTTTATGGATGAAGCTGCAGAAGAAATCCCAGACTTCTTTAAGTTTGCGGGTGCGTCTTATCCGCACAAAGTACTGGATATCATTGCGTTTTGGAGTGTTCTAGGTGGCAACCGCGACGTACCCGGCGTGGCTTATTTGTGGAATGGCAACTTAGTCAAAATGTATCATGGCCCAGAGGGTGTAGACGCTTTCAACAAAGAAGACTTGAAAACCCAATTGCAAAAGCAAAAGTTGCGCAATTAAAAGTCTTATTTTCGTTCCATGCGAAAAAAGATCCTCGCGGCAAATTGGAAAATGAATTTGACGCAACCCGAAGTCAAAGCTTGGCTGCATACATATCAAACCCTAGATTGGAGCGCTCAAAACGCGTCGCTTTGGGTCTATCCGAGCGCAATTTACCTCAAAGACATCCAGGCAGCGGGTTTGCAATGCGGTGCACAAAATGTGTATTTCGAAGCAAGCGGCGCCTTCACAGGTGAGCTCTCCATCGAACAACTTCAAAGCATTGGTGCACAGTCTGTACTGATCGGTCATTCAGAGCGCCGGCTCATTTTCAAAGAAGATGACTCCCTACTTGCTCAAAAAGTGAGCGCTTGTGCAAGTGCAGCTTTCCCTTTTATTCTTTGTTGTGGTGAGGCTCAAGATATCCGTGAAGCAGGAACTCACCTGGCTTTTGTCTTGGCTCAACTTACTGAAAATCTGCGCTTCTTGAGTGTATCGGACCTCCATTTACTTGTGGTGGCCTATGAACCTATTTGGGCAATAGGCAGTGGTTTAAGTGCCAACCTCGATCAAATTAGCGAAATGCAGCAAGCCATTCGAGACCATTTGGTAGAACATTTTGGTTCAGCTGGCCAGCAAGTGCCAATTTTATACGGTGGAAGCGTCAATGAAGCTAATGCCGAAGCCATTTTCAGCTGCCCCAACGTAGATGGCGCATTGGTTGGCGGCGCAGCGCTCGACCCACTTATTTTTAATCAACTTTGGAAAGCACTTCAAGCATGAACTACTATGAACTTCAAATCACAATTGACTCCTTTGATGAATGGCACGATATCTTAGTGGCCTATCTCGCGGAGCTAGACTACGAGAGTTTTGTAGAAGAGACACCGATACTCAAAGCCTATATTCAAGAGGCGCACTATGATGGTCACAAATTACAGGCCTTATTGAAAGAATTGCACGATAAAGGCGCAGCAATTACTACTTTTGAACTCGCCTTATTGCCGCAGCAAAACTGGAATGCTACTTGGGAAGCGCAGTTTGAGCCGGTCATCATCAATGACAACTTGCGCATTGTAGCACCTTTTCACACTTTAGCACCAACAGACGGTATCGAAATCAAGATTTTACCCAAAATGAGTTTTGGAACAGGTCATCATCAGACCACCCACCTCATTTGTGAAAACATGCTGGCGCTAGAGTTGCAGGGTAAAAAAGTCCTCGATATGGGCGCAGGCACAGGCGTTTTAGCCATTTTGGCGGAGTGCTTGGGCGCAGCGCACATCGATGCGGTCGAGATCGAGGAGTGGTCTGCGGAGAATATCCTTGAGAACATTGCGCTCAATGGCAGTACAAAGATTACAGCAATCCACGGCGGCGCACCTGAAATTCCTGGTGCAGGTTACGAGGTGCTTCTGGCCAATATCAACAAGAATGTATTGCTCGAACAACTTCCGGTTTACGGCAGGGTTATTGCCAATAACGGACTACTAATGCTCAGCGGCTTTTTTGTGACTGATGCCCCAGACCTGATTGCAGCAGCTGAACAGGTTGGTTTTGCTTGGGTTCGAACCGACGCGCGCGAAAATTGGGCAGTAGTGCTCTTAAAAAAATTACCATGAAATCTATCCTTTATTTGTTGTTTGGCTTGCTGTTAGCAGCACCATCTTTATTTGCCCAAAACTTTCCTTTAGACCGCGATAAATTTGTCAAAACCTGGCAGCAACTTGTCGTAGAAGAAAGCGCACAAGCGTACCTCAAAGACCAATTGCCACAGCTTATCAAGGGTTCGACCCTCAACGATACCCAATTCAAAAAATTGCAAGAAAACTGCAATCAGCTTCAGGCCAAAGAAGTGCCCATTTATCCTGATTTATATGACTTTTTGCAGGCAAGCATTGCCATAGTTCAAAATAAAATCAATCCGGAACTTTCTAACCCCTGGACAAAATATGTTTTTGATTATGCCGCTAGCCCAGATGAGCAGCTGACGCAGTTTCTCGATTTTTCTGTCGATTTTTTCAAGTATGGCGCCCTCTACAAAGAGCGAGATTTTTTGTGGAAAGCACAGGGAGGAACCCTGCGTTGGGTTGAGGCCAAAAATCTCCATATTGAGGCCACAGGTGTTGTGCTGAAATGTATCAAGTACGACGACAACAAACGCCCAGAAGATTCCATCGTGGTCTACAATACCTCCGGATCCTTCGACATGCAAACCAAGCGCTGGGAAGGGAAAAATGGAACGCTGACCTGGGAGAAGGTCAATTTGCCCAAAAATGAAACTTTCGCCACGCTCAAAACCTATAAAGCCGATTTATTGACGGCCAAACTCAAGGCCGATTCTGTTGCGTTATCCACACCATATTTTGCTACGCCTATTTTAGGTAAACTCAGCGACCTGACCACTTTAGATTTAGCTGAAAAAGAGTCGGCACCTCAATTTACCTCCTATGAAAAGCGCTTGAAAATCAATGAATTGAGGCCTCAAATGGATTACGACGGGAGTTTTACATTAGAAGGTGCAGATTTCATCGGGAAAGGTGCAAGTGGCAAACCTGCAAAGCTCTTGTTCAAGCGCGAAGGAAAGGTGCTTTTTGAAATCAGTGCCGCTGGTTTTGAGATGTCGCCACAACAAATTTTGGCCAGGGGTGCGCGTGCAGTACTGCGCTATAAGAACGGCGATTCCCTCAGCATTCAAGAGTGCTTCTTCACTTTTGATGAAAAGCAACAGCAATTGCGTTTGGCGGCAGCACAACGCGGCACCGACTACTTCCCATTTGTAGACAGCTACTTTAAGTTATATTGCTACGCACCTGTACTCACCTGGAAAAAAGGAACCGCAGATCCATATTACACCTTCGATGTTGGTACGGCACAAGAGCGCAAAATGGCCCGCTTTGAATCGATGAATTATTTTGATAAAGCGCTCTATTCTCGTTTTGCAGGGGCAGGGGCCAACAATCCGTTTCCTGTCTTTGCACAATTAGTCGATAAACAAGGCAAAACCCTTTTCACTGAAGGCGAGTTGGCCAATGCACTCAAGAAAACAATTGACCAAGTCAAGCCTTTATTTGTCGACCTCATTGCGGCTGGTTTTCTGAGTGCAGATCCGGTGCAAAAGAAGTTGTTGGTCACGCCCAAACTGTTGGCTTATGCTGCGGCCACACAAGGCAGCGGAGACTACGACAACCTATTAGTGGTTTCCGATCTTCGAAAAGTACAAACAACAGCCTATGCCAGCATCTCGTTAGACAAACAAGAGCTCATTTTCAGGGAGGTAGAGCAGATTACGCTTTCTGAAGCCCAGCAGGTGCGGATTTTTCCGGATACGAGTGTCGTATATATGTATCAAAACAGAGACATCGGTTTTTCAGGTTGGCTCAAGGCCGGCAAATGCGAAATCCAAACTAACTTCTCTAAGTTCGATTACGAACAGTTTTTGGTCAATTTACTCACTACCGAAAACACTGCTTTTCGTGTCAGACCGCTCAAAAAAGAAGACGGACAAGAATCTATCCTGCTACTCAGTGAACTCAAGGGCTTGCGCGGCACACTTCGCATAGATGATCCGGACAACAAAGCGGGAAGAGCAACTGGCAATACTCATTTTCCGGTCCTCAGTACCGTTGCACCGGGCAAGATTTTTTACAACGACCCCTCCATTCTCAAAGGCGCCTATGATTCAACAAGGTTTTACTACGAACTAGCCATCTTTGAGCTCGACAGCTTAGATAATTTCGCGGAAGCTGCTTTTCGACTCGATGGACAATTAGTATCATCTGGTATCTTCCCCAAAATGCAAGTTCCTGTGCGCATTATGAACGATTACTCGCTGGGCTTCATCACCACTGCGCCAAGTGAAGGTTATCCTTTTTATGAAACGAGTTCGCGTTACAAAAACCAAATTTATTTGTCGCACAATGGCTTGCAAGGTGCGGGGACCATTCAGTTTTTGCACACCACAGCCATTTCTAAGAAACTCACCTTTTTGCCAGATTCTACCATCGGTTTAGTTGCTTTTTCAGGCCCCGAGCAAAAGACGGGAGTGCGCTATCCTCTGGCAAAGTCAGAAAAAGCTTACATGAGTTTTGAGCCGCGGCAAGAAAGGCTAAAGATTGCCAGCTATGGCAACGACCCCTTGCTCATTTTTACGGAGGAAGTACAGGTAGACGGACAACTTTTGCTCGATAAAAAAGGCATGACCGGAAAGGGTACATTGTTCTACAAAGATGCCCAACTTGCCGCCAAAGATTTTGAATTCACAGATGTAGACATCCGCTCGCAAAATGCTTCTTTTGCCCTGCGCAACCGCTTCTCGAGTTATGGAGAAAATCCGTTGGCCATTCAGTCCGATGAAATGAAAGCCCACATCAGTTTTTCTACCCGTATCGGTGAATTCTCATCCAATGGCACCAAGCGCATTATGTTTCCTGCCAACGAATACTTTTGTCAGATGGATAAATTTACTTGGTTCATAGATGGCGAGTCACTAGACTTCAAGAAGAACAAGGGTGGTGAAACCACATTTGAAAGTGGGGCAGACCTCGCCCGCAACAATTTCTATTCTACCAATAGCAAACAAGATTCACTGCAATTCAAGTCACTTAGCGCCAAATACGACCTTAAAACACAACTGATTCTCTGCGATGCCGTCGAGTACATCCAAGTTGGCGATGCGCGCATCTTTCCAGATTCTTCTCGTGTGCGCATCCGCAAGGCCGCAGCTATGGATACGCTTAAAAATGCAAAAGTCTTGGCTAATTACATCACGAAGTTTCATCAATTTGAACAAGCAACACTCCATATAGCAGGGCGCTTGGCTTATGATGGAAATGGCATTTATCCGTATTACGACCGCGACAGCAGCAAAAGCCTTATCGGAATTAAATCTTTGAGTTATGTACAAACCAAAACGGTAGCTAAAGGCGAGATTCCGGAGTCGGCTCAATTTCAGCTCAGTCCGGAGTTTGCTTATTTTGGAAAAGTTCAAATTGAGGCCAATCATCCGGGCTTGCTGCTCGAAGGTTCGACAAAGCTTTCTCATCCTTGCCAATACGATAAATCCTGGATGAGTTTCAAAGACACCATTTTAGCCAAACAAATTCAGATTCCTATCCCCGAAAAACCAACAGATGCTAAAGGCAATAGCTTGGCGCTTGGTTTTGTTTGGCGCGCCACCGAACGTGCAGATAGCTTGCGTATTTATCCTGCCTTCTTGTCGCAGCAAATTGGCGTGGCAGACCCAGGGTTGTTCCGCGTATCGGGTTACCTCCAATACGATCAGCAAACCAAACAATTTGAAGTCGGTAGTAAAGCGCGCTTGGAACGCACAGACTCACTGAGCAATTTGTTGGTGCTGGCAGTGGAAAGTTGTAGCTTGTCTGGCTATGGCCACATCGATTTAGGCATCGCAACAGGAGAGGTAGATATCGATTTGTATGGAAAGATCAGCTATGATTCCGAAAAAAGAAAAACCCGCATTGCAGCCAATGCAAAAATCACGATGCCGCTAGACAACGCAGTCTGGGCAGAAATGGCCAATCAATTTAAGGCTGCAGAAACGGCGCCCGAATGGAATATCAAAAAACCAATTGATGCTTTGCTAAATAGCCTTACGGCTTGGTCTAACCCAAAAGATGCCCAAGAAGTATTCAAAGATTTTGACGAAGAAAAATTGAAGAAAATGCCTAATACGCTTGAACAAAGCCTGATCTTAAGCGGAATCGTTCTCGAGAATTTTGGGAGCAATAAGCCGAGTGCAAACAAACAAGCAAAAGGCCTGATGAGCGAAGCACAAAGCGTTGGTCTTATTTCAATCAACGGCACAGCAATTGTGCAGCCCGTTACACTCACGCAAGCTTATGTGCAAAGTTTTGGCGACGACGCTAATACAGCCTTTTATTGGTCCTTAGAAGCCTTTGATGGCACGAGCTATATTTTGGGTTATTCGCAGGAGAAAAAGGACGGATTACTGAGCGTGTATTCAACTAATGCCAAGCTTTTAGCAGCAATTGACAGCATCAAACCCGACAAAAGAAAGACCCGAAATTTCAATTACGAGAGCACTCAAGAACAGGAAGCATCAAAAATTTTAGCTAAATTGAGGGCTTATTTGTTAAATAAATAAAATTAATGACGCTCTTATTTGTTTTATTCACCGCTTATTTGCTCGGTAGTATTCCAACCGCTGTGTGGGTGGGCCGCTATTTTAAAGGTATAGATATTCGCGAACACGGCAGTAAAAACGCAGGTGCAACCAACACCTTTCGCATCTTAGGGAAGCGCTATGGTTGGTTGGTATTGCTCATCGATGTGATCAAAGGCACCACCGCTGCTTGCTTGCCCTATTTTTTGGCCCAAACTGCTTTTAGTGGTTACAAGGATGAGTTTTTGATCTTGCAATTAGTGGGAGGTTTTAGCGCGGTTGTGGGGCATGTATTTCCCATCTTTGCGCAATTTCGAGGCGGAAAGGGCGTGGCTACTTCACTCGGGATTGTCATTGGCATCAATCCGCCAGCAGCAGCTGTTTGCTTGTCCTTGTTTTTGGTGGTTTTCCTTACCACGCGTTATGTTTCGCTCGGGGCCATTATTTCTGCACTCTGCTTTCCTTTAGTTTCTTATTTTTTCATCCACAACGACACCCGCATCATGATCATCTTCACGATCGTACTCGGGACACTCGTCATTTGGGCACACCGTCAGAATATTGAGCGCTTGCTCAAGGGCACCGAAAACCGCATGAACCTTTTTGCCAAAAAATCGTAAGCCTATAGGTTATTCTACTTATAGTGCGCACAAAAAGGCTCATTTATTTCGTTTTCACTGTTTTGTTATTGGGGCAAAACCACAGCGCTTTTGCCCAAAGTCAGAGCAGTCTGGAGAGACGCGCTGCACAAGCCTTCGAGCAACAAAATTATGCCTCAGCCCTCGTAGACTACCGCCAATTACTGGCCAAAGACCAACAAAACCCAAACTTCAATTACCATTATGGCGTTTGCTTGTTTGAAGTCGAGAACCACTTTGAAGCCGCAAAATACTTCGATGTAGCCCTAGGCCTTAAGCAAATTCCTGACCCCTTACTGTATTACTACCGTGCACAAATCTTTCAAGAGCAATATTTCTTTGCACAAGCGATCAAAGCCTACGAAAACTATCAACAGCTCAGTCAGCAATTCAAAGCACCACGAGATGTCAGTCGTCAGATTGCCGAGTGCCAGCGTGGTTTAAAAGAAGTATCGGCTTTCATCAGGCTACCGCTGCTCGCTTTGCAAACCACGAAGAGTCCTAAATTTTATACGGCGTTTCCTTTTACTGCCGACGACTACACCTTCTATGAGGCGCCAGAAGTACACAGCAAGAACAATGCGAAGCACGGACATGTACCTGTTTATGCCTACAAGCGTGGCATGAAATACAGAATTTTAGCCTCGTATGGTCCGAAAGGCACCCAACTAGATTTATATCTCCAAAAGAAAGATGCCAACAATAACTGGGATAGCCCCCAGCTCATCGGCGGAGGTGTCAATGACCCTATCGGCAACGAGACTTATGGTTTTTATGATGCTGCCTCCCAAACACTCTATTTCAGTTCTACAGCTCAAAGCATCGGTGCACACGACTTATTCAAGGCCTCTTTTGACCTCGCAACAAATACAGCAACGGCAATTGAAAAAATGCCTTATCCTTATGCGAGCCCTAGCGACGACCTCTTTTACGTCTGCGATGCTGCCCAAAATCAGGCTTACTTTGCGACGTCTAGACAAGGTGTTGTAGGGCAGTACGAAATCTATACTTTGCAACTCGACGCGCCAGTTCGTCCCAACTTTGTTTTTGCGGGCCTATTTTCGAATGAACTTCAACCTGAGTCTAAATCGCTGAGCCTTCAATTTACAGACCTGCTCACCAGTGAAGTCTACGGACCTTTTGTTTCAGATGCAGCGGGAGCATATCAAGTAGCGCTGCCTCAGAAAGGTGAATTCTTACTCGAAATACAAGTAGACGGCGCCTCAAAAGTGTATCAAACGCGTTTCAGCATACCCATTTTAAAGCCAAATACCATTTTGCAACAACAAGTGCTGTATTTCAGCGACGAACTGGGCAAAGAACAATGGCAAGTCCGCAACCAACTCCTCGACCAAGATCCTGCCACACAAATAGCAGGACTTTCCAAACTCCAAATGAATGTCGCCAAAGGGCAACTCTTGCAAGCCAAGACGTCAGGGCTGGAGGGCAACAAGCCACTACAAGCATCTTTGGCAACAACTTGGGGTTTTGCTGCCCAAGACACAGCAGCATTTATCACTCAGATGATAGACACTTTGTTGGCCGCAGAGGTGAGCCTTGAAAATCAAGTGCGCCTTATGGAGCTTTTGCGCCAAGATTTTGAACAACAACTCAATAGCAGAGAACAGCTCCTCGCCAAGTTGGGTCAGTCCATTACTCAGCCTAGTTCTGCCACCGAACGCGAAGAACTGCTGCAAGAATTAGCCGTTGTAGAAAATGAATTGGCATTTAATCAACGCTGGATCCAAATCAATCAGGCCGCCAATATTCCAGATTTAGTGCTGCTCGATACCCTGCGCGCCATGAACGAACGCCATCAGGCCCTACTGCTCACCAATGATTCTCTCACCTTATTAGCTGGCTGGACTCAACAGCAAGCTACCCTTCAACAATATTTGGAAATTGCCGCTTTCGACGGCGCTAGCGCGCTAGAAGCCGCTGCACTCGAACAGCAACGCGGCTTGCAAAAACTTATACAAGAAGAAGCCGCCATCAAAGCACAGCAGCAGCAAGTCGCGCAGCAAATCAAGCAACTGCAAACCGCCTTGCCGCTCCAATCCAAAAAAGAACAAGCTCAAACGCAATTGCAAATCGCTGCACGCGAGCGCGAAAGCAAGGAGTTAGCAGCTACTGCCGTTCAATTGCGCTCAGAACGAGAAGCCGCTGCCGCCGAACTTCAAGTTTTCGACCAAGCCTCACGCAAAGCATCGTATCTCAAAGCGGCCGAAAACCAAAGCCTTCCAAAAATCAATCTCCAAAGCTCCTACGACGAATTATTGGCACAATATGCCCAACAACAAGACCTTTCACAAAACCTCAAGTCTCAACTTGCCTCCACCAATCCAATTACCACTGAGAATGGGAACGTTGTTACCACCACACCTGAAAATGGAAACCTAGGATCGAATCAAGAATTGGGGAATACAGAGAT
>RDZL01000171.1 GCA_004295165.1 Flavobacteriia bacterium | reverse complement strand
ATTGGTGCGCGCTTGCGTTCAGGCAGGGATTGAGGTTGAATGTCTGCCTGGCCCAACGGCATTTGTGCCCGCTTTAGTTGCCTCCGGATTTCCTTGCGACAAATTTGTTTTCGAAGGCTTTCTGCCCCACAAAAAAGGCCGACAGACACGCATTCAAGCACTTGCCCAAGAGAACCGAACCGTCGTTTTATACGAATCACCGCACCGCATTGCCAAAACACTCAATCAAATGTGTGAATGGCTAGACCCACAACGAGAGGCCTGTGTGGTCAGAGAAATCAGCAAAAAATTTGAAACGTATCACCGCGGTACACTCTTTGAATTGCAAAGCTATTTCGCTCAACACGAGGCAAAAGGTGAAATCGTGCTGCTCTTGAAAGGCAACACCGAATAATTGCGGGTTTTTCGCTATTTTTGAAGGTGCAATTTCAGCAAATCATAGGCCAAACAACCCTCAAGCAAGAACTCATCCAAGAGATCAATTCGGGCAAAATTGCACATGCCCAATTGCTTCAAGGTCCAGCTGGCTATGGCGGCCTTCCATTGGCGCTCGCTTTTAGTCAATATCTATTTTGCACAGACCGCGGCGCAAACGACAGCTGCGGACGTTGCGCCTCTTGTCAAAAAGTACAGCAGCTCCAGCATCCAGACCTTCATTTTGTGTTTCCTGTTGTGCTGAGCATTGGCAAAACTTCTGATGTGTTTTTGGCAGATTGGCGCGCTCAACTCCAAGAATCGGCCTACTTCGACCTCTTCGACTGGACCGAACGCATCGATACCAAATTGCGCAAGCCCATCATCGGCACCGAAGAAAGCAAAGAAATTATCCGCAAACTGAGTCTGAAAGGTTACGAAGGTGGCTACAAGGTCATGGTCATTTGGCAACCAGAAGAAATGAATGCAGACTGCGCCAATAAGTTGCTCAAAATACTCGAAGAACCACCTGCCCAAACCTTATTTCTATTGGTGAGTGAGGATGCCAGCAAACTCATGATCACGATTCAATCTCGAACGCAACTTATACGGGTGCCTAAAATCAGTACCGACGACCTCAGTACTTATTTGCAGCAAACCAAAAATCAGACGCGCACAAATGCCGATGCGCTGGCAGCTTTTGCCGATGGATCTGTACTCGCCGCGATGTCTTACTTGGCCACCTCCGATGACCAAGACCAACAACGCAATCAATTCATCCAACTGATGCGGGTATGCTACAAAAAAGAAGTGTTGGCCATGATGAATTGGGCCGATGACATCGCTACAATTGGCAAGGAAAGACAAAAACTATTTATTCAATACGCGCTCCACATGATGCGTCAAAGCATGCTCACCAACTATATGGGCGATGTACTGACAAAAGTCTCGAGCGAAGAAGCTGCGTTTTTAGAAAAATTTGCGCCATTTATATCAGGTAACAACATCAGAGAATTCATGAGCACCTTTGACGCCGCTTATTTTCAGATAGACCGCAACGCCAATGCACGCATCCTATTTACGCAACTTTGTTTTCAAACGATGCGCTACATCCATCAGGCGTAGTTCAAACGACATTATTTATTAACTTTACAACAAAAAAAATCAAATGGGTTGTGCGTCATGTAGTAGCGGTGGAGGAACACCAAAAGGTTGTAAAAACAACGGCACATGCAGCAGCGGCGGATGCAACAAACTTGAAGTTTTTGACTGGCTTGCCAACATCAGCTTGCCGGCGGGTCAAAGCACTTTCGAACTTGTTGAGGTTCGCTTCAAAAATGCCCGCAAAGCTTTCTACAGAAACGCTGACCACATTTCGCTCCAAACGGGCGATGTCGTTACTGTAGATACTTCCCCAGGATGGGATATCGGTGTGGTTTCCGCACTTGGTGAGCTCGCGCGTATTCAAGTGAAGAAAAAAGCCCCCAACCTCAAAACCATGGAGTGCAAAAAAATCTTGCACATCTCCAATCAAGAAGAAATCGATAAATGGATCAAAGGCCGCACCTTAGAACGCGACCTCCTTACCCAATCGCGCACCTTAGCCCAAAACCTCAAACTCGACATGAAAATATCAGATGTCGAGTACCAAGCTGACCTCAGCAAAGCCACGTTTTACTACACTGCCGAAAGTCGCATCGATTTTAGGCAACTCATCAAAGACATGGCTGAGCGCTTTAAAGTGCGTGTCGAAATGCGACAAATTGGTTCGCGTCAAGAAGCTTCGCGCCTCGGCGGAATCGGCTCTTGCGGTAGAGAACTCTGCTGCAGCACCTGGCTTACCGACTTTAGATCTGTATCCACTTCAGCGGCGCGTTATCAGCAGCTCTCCCTGAACCCACAAAAATTGGCTGGCCAGTGCGGTAAACTCAAATGTTGCCTCAACTACGAGCTCGACATGTATCTAGACGCCATCAAGTCTATGCCCAAACCTGACAGCAAACTACAGACCGAAAAAGGCGATGCCGTTCACATGAAAACAGATGTTTTCAAGCGCATCATTTGGTACGCTTACAAAGGCGAAAACGGAATGGTCGCGCTTACACCTGAGCGCGTTGCCGAGATCAAAAAACTGAACAAAGACGGCGTGAAGCCCAAAGACCTCGCCGATTTTGCACAAGTCAAAGAAAAAGTAGAAGAGATTGGTTATCAAAATGTTGTAGGCCAAGACAGCCTTACGCGCTTTGAAAAATCTTTCAGTAACAATAACAACAAAAAAAGAAGACCGAATCGCAAACCCCGCAAACCGAACCCCGGAGGGCCAAAAAATGAAAAAGCTAGTTAGTGTTTTATTCATATTGAGCTTGCTCACTGCAAGTTGCACCCAAGAGGCTATTTATACCAAAGCCTATCGCTTCAAAAACGAGCAATGGTCCCAAAGTGTAAAGCCTTCATTTGAAGTCAATATCCAAGACACCACTCAACTCTACGATTTCATTTTCACACTCCGCAGCACCACGGATTACGCCTACAATAACCTTTGGGTTTTCTTGCGCACCACCCCACCATTTGGCAAAAGCGTACGCGAACCATACGAAATCAAAATGGCAGACGCCAACGGCAACTGGATAGGCAAAAAATCAGGCACTGTAGTTGAGCACCAACTCATTTTCAAGCGCCGCAAAGTCCCGTTTAAGGGTAAATACAAATTCAAGCTCGAACAAGCCATCACCGAAAAAAGCGTAGATGAAGTGCTCGACATCAGTTTAGAGGTCAAGATCAGCGAGGCAGAATAATGCTCAAATTCAGACCTCTTACGCCACAAGAGTTAAGTGAACTCGAAACAGAATTCAAGCAGTTTTTAGTTGTTAATCAACTCTACGACGACGAATGGCGCAAACTCGCCACCGAGAACCCTGCAAAAGCCCAAGAATTCATCGACTTATTTGCCAATATTGTCCTTGAAAAAGCATATTCCCAAATGCCTGGCTTACTTCAGATTGGAAATGACTACATCACTGTTTTTGATTTTCAACACGACGTTTGGAACTTTTTTCATTTTCAATGGCCTACAGAAGAATACCGAGCAGAAATCAACCCTGAAAATTGGCTTCAATACATCCAAGATGCTTGGCCAGCGCTGACTTTAAAAAAAGGCTCCAAAAAAAGTTCTGAACAAAAAGCGCAAGAGGTCTTTGCGCTGATTTGCAAGGGTGCGACACCACTGCACCACCAAACACTTCAGGACTTTCTGCAGCTCCTTTCGACCCCATAAACAACCTTTTTTCAAGCCTAAGGCATCTTTTTTTGGACAATTCCGTTTATAGAACTAAATTTGAGTTATTGTAACCTAAACACAAACGCATGAAACTGACGCGCTTTGCCTTCTTAGCCACCTTACTTTTACTGATTTCTTCAGCTTGCATCGAACACGAAATCATTCCACCGCCAAGCAATAAAGTAGACCTCAACGCAAGCTTTGTTGGCTATATCAACGGCACGCAAGTGGAGCTCACACAAAACGTTAACAACTACCTTGGCTTTGCACTCGACACCCAAATTGTCAATGTTGCACCCATCCTTTCTAAAGTCATTTATACTTCAGGTATTGCTTCAATGGCCAACCCACAAAGCATTTCTTTGTCTTTTGGTTCACTCGAGTGGGACGCAACTGGCAGCTCCACCCCAACGCTTCCAATGTTCAATGACTTTCACATGACCAATTCTGGCAATCCAGTACCTTTCAAAGACGTCAGCACACTTGCCACCAACAGCATCAATGGTGTGCAGGTCTCTTACACAGACAACACAGGTAAATTCTGGATTTCTCGCGAAACTGACCCAGGCCAAACAGCGAACTTCACTATTTTGAAACAAGCTTCAGATGGCACCGGAGATTACTCTTTGTTTGAAGTGACTTTCAGTTGTAAAGTTTGGTACGTAGATCCACAAACCGCTGTGGAAGAATCGATCCAAATCAACAACGCCAAGCTTCGCAGTTGGTTCAAGCGCTAAACTTAAGTTGAACTAATACGCCTGAATGAGTGAAGCACTCAAAATAGCAATCATAGGCGACTACAACTTCACCTACAATTCGCACCACGCGACAAACCTTTCCTTGGACCACGCTGCCGAATTCCTTGAACTCGAAATCAATTATTACTGGATCAAAATCAATGAGGCACTGCAGTTCAAGAAAACCGTCTTCGAACAATACGATGGCATTTGGGTTGCACCTGGCCCCTACCTCAATCCATTTTTTCTAAATGGTGTTTTCCGTCATTTGGTAGAGCTCGACATACCTGTCTTTGCCACAGGCGATTGCTTTAAAATCTTCATTGACTACCTCATCACTGCCAATAACATGAATCCTTATGGCGAAAAGCTCATTTCTGAGAACCTCGTCAATAGCAATCATTTTGAACGCATTGACGTGATTCCAAAAACGAGCTCCATGGAACGCTTGTACGAAAACTGCAGTTCGGTAGAATTAAGTGCAACCCGCTACAGCATGTATCCGCAACTACTCGAGCAATTGATAGGTGAGTTCATCGATATCGAAGCTGTCAATCAGTTTGACGATCCTGAAATCATTACCCTCAAAGCGCATCCGTACTTTTTGTCTTCTAGTTTTTGTCCGCAGATATCCTCTACCCGAGATCTCCCACATCCGTTGGTCTATACCTTCTTAAAAATATCGGCTGAGCTAGCTGGTCTCGACTCACAACTCCAAGAATAAATCTAGTTGTGTGTAGTATAAAAACGGACGCACGGGCAATTTAAAAATGGCCTCCAAAAGCTTGGCATAAGAAATAATTTGTTTCATGTGGGCATCTTGCCTGAGGCCCGTCTTGAAGTCTATGACAACTACTTCATGGTGCTTGAGCCAAACTTTATCGGGCTGCTTCATTTGATTGATATCGGCAATGATGCGCTGCTCATTGAATTCTTCCAAAACACCTTCATCTAGTTGCTGAGCACTTACGTGAGTCCAAAAACGAAGCGCAGCTGCACTTAGATCCGCTACTTGATCTTGGGCAACTGAGCCCTCTTGCAAGGCTACTTGCAGCGCAGCAGGCACTTGACTTGAAGCCGAACAGAGCGCCATGAGGCGATGAAAGGCCAAGCCAAAAAGTTGATCTGGAACTTGCTCTAAATCTGGTGTTCTGAATACCAAAGAAGGATACCACAACTGATCTGGCAGTGCCAATGGATGATAAAATTTAGTGTTTTGCGCCTCTAAAGTTGCTTTTTGCGCCTCGCTGCGCACTTCTGGAAGAGCTAAGCCCGAGACATAGACATGCTCATCTTGCAACTTGAGGTCGGGGTGCAGAAGCAGTTGTTCGTGAATTTGAGCACCAAATCCTTTGGCTTTGTGGTGATTCCAAACATAAAGTCTGTTCTCTGGACGAGTTAGGGCCACATATAACAAGTTGAGTTTATCGAGGTAGATGGCTGCGAGTTCTTGTTCTTTGAAAGATCTGAATTCGGGAATGGCGTCGGACGGAAAGGAATAGGCCAAGCCCTCGCCTGCCTGCATTAAAAACTTAGACATGCCATAAATGATAATGCTGAAATCTAGACTTGGCATGAGCACCACAGGAAATTCCAAGCCTTTTGCTTTGTGAATCGTCATGATGCGAATGGCCTCAGTAGACTCGGGCATTTGCAGGGCTAATTTGTCTTTGTTTTGCTCAATAAATTCGATGAACGGCAGCAACTCCGCATTGCGATTGAGTTGGTATTGGAAAGCGACATCGAAAAAATGATGCACATAAGGTTCTGTGGTATCGTTGATTTGAAAACATGCGGCCACTTTCTGAAGCAAGTCAAAAAGATGCTCATAGGGCATAAACAGCGCCTCCTCAGATCCAAATTCAGCTTTATAAAAAGCATTTTCATCAAAGTAGCGCAATTGCTTGCCTTCTTTTTCGTAAGTCTTGAAGTAAGACATATAGCTCGCCACCTCAAACTTGCCTTTTGCGCGCAAGTAAGCCTCTGCCAAGCGCTTGCCGAGTGTCGGGTTGGAAGGCTTTGCGCGCTTTTTGAGGTATAATAAAAACAATTGCACCAATGGATTAGAAACCAACAAGAGCGAATCTTGAGACACAACTTGCATGCCTGCTTGCGTGAGGGCGAGGGCAATAGCGTTGCCTTTTTTATTGGTTTCGGTGAGCACACAAATATCGCAAGGCCTAAAACCATCGAGGAGCACTTGCTGGATGGTGTTGCGCAATTTTTCGTGAAGAAATGCTTCGGGGAGGTCATTGACGAGGCTTTCTATTTGTACAAAACCTGTCTTGTTCGATTTAGGATTTTGGTGAAGTGAGGCGTAGAAATCTTGGTGCTGCGGCGGCAAGGCAAGCGCTAATTGCTTAAATAGCGCATTATTGAACTCGACAATTTGAGCAGCTGAACGGTAGTTGTCTACAAGGCTGTTTTTTGCAGCACTGGCCTCAAAACGCGCACTATTTTGCGCCATTTGCGGGTCGTTCTCTGGATTGTACAGACTTGGCAAAGCGACGAATTGCTCGGCCAAACCGTTGTTGAAGCGGTAAATACTTTGTTTGGCATCTCCGACAATAAGGTTTGGACGCTCGTATGAAATGGCTTCGAGTACCAATGGAATCATGTTGACCCACTGTAAGCGAGAAGTATCTTGGAATTCGTCGAGCAAGAAGTGTTCGTAGCGAATCCCTAAACGCTCGTAGATGTATGGCGCTTGTTCACCTTGCACCAACTGACTGATCAGCTGATTGAACTCTGAAATGCGGATTTGTTGCTGCGCCGTCATGAGGGCCTTGGTTTGCTGCGCCACGTATTGCAACAAAGCCATATCGTAGAAATTCTTGCGCTGTGTCTCGAGGAGTTTGAATGCACCCAAGGCTTGGTCGTAACTTGCCTCGAGTTCCAAAAGTGCGTTGTTGACCGCAGTTGGCAGGTCGTAAAAGTTCTCTTCGAGCTTTTCTTTGAACTTTGGTGCGTAAAAAGATCCTTCTTTTTTACCTAGCCCCCAATTGGGGTCTTCTACAAATGCATCAATGCGTTTTTGATCTGGTGCAGTCTTAAAATTTGGCCCCTTGAAAGGCGCTGCAAGCGCATGAACAGCAGCACACTCGGCTAGAAAGTCAGCTTTAACCCGCTCTGCTTTGTCTTGAAATTCTTTGTAGGTATCAGGTGTGTAGGTGTTGGTGAGCAGCTGGGCAACTTCTTTGGCATTGCGTTCCTTGCTAAGCACCTCCGAAAAGTGCAGCAAAGATTTTTTGAAGTCCCAGGATTCGCCCTCCGCTACTTTTGTTCGGGCATAAGAGAGCATCCAGCGGGTGAGTTCTTGTGCATCGGGCTGCCCAAGACGCGCAATGAGAAGGTCCAAGACTTCATCGAGGATCAGCTTTTCATTGAGCACCACCTCAAAGTCAGCGGGTAAGTCGAGGTCTCGGCTAAAAGAGCGAATGAGGCGTAAATTGAATTTGTCAATGGTAGAAATATTGAAATCTTCGTAGTGGTGCAAAATGCCTTGTAGTGCGCCTGCAGCGCGTTGTTGCAATTGCACTTCGGTGAGTGAGGTTTCTTCGAGGAGGTCTTTTTGAAGCGCTTTTGTTTTGGAGTTGGCACTTGCGGGGTAGGCCAAACCACTCAAGGTTTGAAGAATGCGGTCTTTCATTTCGTTGGCCGCTTTGTTGGTGAAGGTCATGGCGACAATATGCCTGAACTTTTGACGGTAATTGGCATCGGAAAGTAAAATCTTAAGGTACTCTAAAACAAGACGATGCGTCTTGCCGCTACCCGCTGATGCGGCATAAACGCGTAAGGCTTTGGTAGAAGGTTGGGGCATTAGCTGAATTTGGGCTGAACTTTTCCTAAAATTAAGAACATTTTGAGCGTTTTGACGTATTTTTGTTAGATGAGAACAACATTTTTAGTCATCTTTTTTGGCTTGTTGCTCGCTGCTTGCGGCGATGACAAACCCACAACTCCAAAAGCGCAGGTTCAAGTCAGTATGCAACCCGTCTTTGGAGCGCTCCCTTTCTACATGGACAGCATCTACACCACCCAAGAAGGCTACAAAATAAAATTCACCGAACTAAAGTGTTATTTCACGCTTTTTGGCAATGGAAGCAACGCACTGCATCAGGCTGCCTTGCTTGATTACCGAGAAACTGGCAGCCTCCTTTTCAAAAAAGAAGGAGACTACGCTAAATTCAATAGTTTAAGCGCGGTGCTAGGCGTAGACAGCAGCCTCAATCACCTCGACCCAAGTGCGTTTCCAAACGAAAGCCCGCTCAACATCAGCAATGCCGGCCCAATGCATTGGGGCTGGAATCCGGGTTATATCTTTATGAACGTAGAAGGCAAGGTAGATACAATTGTAGACGGCACCACCTATCCGGATCTCTCTTTTAGTTTTCATATAGGCACCGACACCTACGCTCAAAATCTCCAGTTCAATGCCGTGAACTGGACAGACATCGGCAATCAAACCCGCGAATTCAAACTCAAACTCGACTTACTTGCCTTTCTAGGTCAAGGCGTAAATAGCATCAACCTCAGCACAGAAAACCTCACCCACACCGCTGCCGGACAAGAAGCCCTTACCCAAAAAGTCATTGCCAATTTCAAAAACGCAATTAGCCCCTATTAATGAAAGGATTCATATTTCTCATAAGTTTTTTAGCTCTGTTCAGCTCTTGCAAAAAAGACAAGGCTAACTTTCAAGCTACACCCTACGCTTTAGAGATTCCGAGTCATTTTCCGGACATGATCATTCCGGCAGATAACCCCATGACCCAAGAAGGCGTAGATTTAGGGCGTTGGTTATTTTATGAAAAAAGACTTTCAGCCAACGACTCCATGAGTTGTGCCTCCTGCCATTTACCTCAAAGTAGCTTCTCAGACCCCAATAAATATTCCACGGGCATAGACGGTATTGCCGGCAACCGCAATTCTATGGCGCTCATCAACCTTGGCTGGGACAACTTCTTTTTCTGGGACGGCCGCGCCTCCTCACTAGAAAAACAGATCTTAGAGCCCGTTCCAAACCCCATCGAGATGCACCAAAGCTGGACAGACGCCGTCTACAAGCTCAACCTAGACATCAACTACCGCAATAAATTTTACCGCGCATTTGGCGAACCTGGCATAGACTCCACAAAAGTCACTAAAGCCATTGCGCAGTTCATCCGCACCATGATATCTGCATCGTCGAAATACGACGTCATGTACAAATACGAAAACGGCATGTCTCTCACCGCCCAAGAACAAAACATCTTACAAACAGTTGATGTCGACGAATGGGCCGGTTACGACCTCTTCAAAAGCCTCAATGGCGCAGATTGCTTTCACTGCCACAACGGGCCACTAATGCGCGTCAAAAAATATAGCAACAATGGCTTAGACGCCAATTTCACCGACCTAGGGCGAGGCGCAGTCACGAACAACCCCGAAGACTACGGCAAATTTAAAGTGCCCACGCTGCGCAATATTGCTCTGAGCGCGCCATACATGCACGACGGTCGATTTCAGACCCTTGACGACGTCATAGAGCACTACTCCAGCGGCGTTCATATGTCCGCGACCATTGACCCACTGATCGAGTTTGCCAATCAGGGCGGCGTGCAGCTGAGCGCACAAGAAAAATATTTACTCAAAAAATTTCTGCTTACCCTCACAGACAACTCCTTTATTTCAAATCCGAATTTCAAAGACCCACACTAACATGAGCGCAAGTCGTTTAACCACCGAAGACAAAGCCCTAAAAATCAACCTGACACAAGATATCTACGGGTGTTTTGCTGAAATTGGCGCTGGTCAGGAGGTGGCCGCTAACTTTTTCAAAGCAGGGGGTAGCTCGGGTACCATTGCCTACACGCAGTCTGCCTACGACATGAAAGTATCGGACTCCATGTACGGAGAAACCGTTCGCTATGTCTGCGAAGAGCGCTTACTCACCATGCTACAGACAGAATTCAAGCACCTTCAAGATATCTTACCCGTTAAAAACCGCGATGCCCGCTTTTTTGCTTTTTGCAACACCGTTGAATCACTCAACTACCACAAAACCAACCAAGGACAAGGTTGGGTAGGGCTTCGTTTTCAGCTAGGGCTCAATAAAAAGCCTAACGACGTCATTTTGCACATCAAAATGCACGACAACAGCCATAAAGCACAACAAGAAGCCTTGGGCATTTTAGGTGTCAATCTCATTTATGCCTGCTATTTTCAATCTGGCAACATCGACGACTTCATCGATGGCATTGTGCACCGCTTGCCACCAGACCGCATGGAGATTGACATGCTCCGCATTTCAGGTCCAGATTTCGAGGACATGGATAACCGCATCATCGCACTCAATTTAGTTCGCCGCGGCATCACCAACGCCACCATGTTCGACCTCGCTAAAAATGTGATGCAACCTTCTACGGCCCTCTACAAGAAAAACATCTTGCTCATGAGAGGTCGGTTCAGACCGGTTACAAAAGTGCACATCGACATGATCGAGCGCGCGCGTGCAGCTTTTGCCAAAGAAAAACGCGTCAAGCCAGAACAGCTTGAAGTTGTTTTTGAACTCACCCTCAAGGACCTCACCGCCGATGGAAAAATTTCGGATAAAGACTTCCTTGATCGCGCCGAACTACTTGGCTCACTGGGTTATACAGTGATGGTGTCGAACTACCTCAAGCATTACAAAATGCTAGAATACCTCTCCTCTATTGCAAGAGGAAATCTCGTTGGGGTTATTATGGGTATTTATAACCTCCATATCATTTTTGATGAAAAATATTACGACAATTTACCAGGCGGATTATTAGAAGCTTTTGGACGCGGTTTTGGTCACAATGTCAAGTTGTATATTTATCCGGCCATCAATGTGGAGGATGGTAGCTTGTACCATCTTGGCAATATCAAACTGCCTGAAAATATGATTGGGCTGCTCAATTACATGCAAGCCAATGACAAAATCACGGCGCTACAAGAATACGACGAAAGTCTGCTCCATATTTTATCGGACGACGTACTCAGCAAAATCAAAGCCAACGCACATAGTTGGGAAGACGACGTGCCTTACGAAGTTGTCAAGGCCATCAAGTTTTTTGAACTCTTTGACTACCAGCAAAAACTGGAAACCCACTAATGCCACACATTAAAAATGCCCTGATACGATACCGCATCATCG
>RDZL01000170.1 GCA_004295165.1 Flavobacteriia bacterium | reverse complement strand
GTGAGAATGCCTTTTAAAACGCGGTTAGCATCCACAACTGGAATACCACCAATGCTGTTTTCGCGCATGAGGGTAAGTGCATCCTTCACCACTGCATCTTCGGGCAGTGTAATTGGATCGATGATCATGCCACTTTCTGAGCGCTTGACCTTACGCACATCCAAAGCTTGCGCTTGGATGCTCATATTTTTGTGAATGACGCCAATTCCGCCTTGTTGGGCAATAGAAACGGCAAGCGCAGACTCAGTGACGGTGTCCATAGCAGCAGAAACAATAGGCGTATTGACCGCTATTTGCTTGGTGAATTTGCTTTTCAAGGAGACGTCGCGAGGGAGCACCTCTGAGTAGGCAGGCGCCAAAAGGACGTCGTCATAGGTTAAACCTTCAGTGATCTGGGATAGATTCGAGAGCGACATGAACTTATTTTTTAATAAATTCCTGCAAATTTAACAATAAAATTTGCCATTCGGTTACCTAAGTAGCTTTGATTCGTCATGTTATTCGTAAATTTATCCTGTGAAACAACTTTTCTATCTATTCTCGCTCTTCTTATGGTCTTGCGGAGCTCTTGCTCAACAAGACTACAAAACACTGATCCAACTTTCAGGTGTTGTGGTTACCGAAGAAGCTTTTGAACTCCCTTACACCACTGTTTACAACAAAACGCTCAATAAAGGAGTTATTTCAGATGGATACGGTTTCTTCTCTATTGTCTGCCAACCAGGCGACACCCTCTACTTTTCTAGAAAAGGATACAGCACCAGCCCTTTTTGGGTTCCTGACACCCTTACCGACAACCGCTACAGCATTATTCACATGCTGACCCGCGATACCCTCACCATGCCCGAAGTCAGGGTTTATCCTTGGCCCAACAAAGAAGCATTTGCCCAACATTTTGTCAACATGAACCACTATGAAGACGACATCCGCCGCGCCCAACGCGAACTCAGCGGCGAATCACTTGCCTTTGTGGCCGCACGCCTAGACGCCGACGCCTCTCTAGCCTACGGCGCGCTGACCAAACAACAAAACACAAAAATTTACACCAACGGCCAACTGCCCCAAAACAACCTCCTCAACCCCTATGCTTGGTCTAAGCTGATCCAAGATTGGAAGGCTGGGAATTTGAGTCGGCAGTAAATCCGAAGTTGAAAAGGCGCCGTTTTCGGACCTTCCTTCGGTCAAATCCTTTAACTTTTTATAGATTGAAATGCTGCTGCGCCTCCAAAGCGATGTATTCGCCAATGGCCAAAGAAGCTGTTGCTGCAGGTGATGGTGCATTGAGCACGTGAATGGAATTGCCGTGATACTCGATGCGGAAGTCGTCGCGGGTGTCACCGTCTTCGGCAAGCAAGAGCGCACGTACACCAGAGCGTCCTGGATGGATGTCTTCCATGGTGAGTGAAGGGATCATGCGTTGAAGCGTCTTAAGGAAAAGTTTTTTAGAGAAAGCGCGGCGGTATTCATTGATACCAAACGACATATTGTTAAAGAAGAGTTTCCAGGTGCCTTTGTAGGTGAGCGCGTCGTAGGTGTCGCGAAGGGAGAAGTCGGTTTTGCCGTAGCCTTCGCGCTTGAAGGTGAAAACAGCGTTGGGGCCGCATTCGATTTCGCCGTCGGTCATGCGGGTGAAGTGCACGCCCAAGAATGGGAAGTCGGGGTTCGGGACCGGATAAATAAGGTTCTTGACTTTATGCTTGGCTTCTGGGGTGAGTTCGTAGTAGTCTCCGCGGAAACCAACCACTTGTTCTTTGAGGCCAACGCCGTCCTTGCGCGCCAAGCGGTCTGCTTGTAAACCGCCGCAAAATACGAGGTAGCGCGCCTCAAATTTTCCTTTGGTGGTAAAAATTGTGCTACTCGCCTCCCCTTTTTCGATGCCTTGTACTTCGCATTCCAAATGCATGGCACTTTGTGGATTGGCTGCCAAAGCGAGTTCGGCCATTTTTTGGGTGGCGCCACGAAAATCGATGATGCCGGTGACCGGAACCCAAATGCCGCCAATGCTTTTGACGTGTGGTTCAATTTCACTGACTTGTGAAGCGGTGATTTTTTCGATGCCTTCAATGCCGTTTTCTAGACCCGTATTGAAGATTTTATCCATGTTGGGAAGTTCTGAAGCATCGGTTGCCACAACCACTTTTCCGCAGACGTCGTGGGCGATGTTGTAATCTTTTGCAAATTGAACGAGTTCTTTGCGGCCTTGAATACAGTTGCGCGCCTTTAACGAACCTGGTTTGTAATAGAGACCGGAGTGAATGACGCCAGAGTTATTGCCGGTTTGGTGATCGGCGAGTACTTTTTCTTTTTCGAAAAGGACGATGCTGAGGTTGGGGAATTTTTTTTGAAGCTTGTAAAAAGTGGCAGCGCCAACTATTCCTCCTCCTATAACCGCGATATCGTACTTCATAACTTTAGTTTGATGCAAAGTTAAGGATTTTGTACTTTTGCAGCGATGAATCAGTTCGAACGTGTTGCATTTTATACACTTGGTTGTAAACTTAACTTTTCAGAGACCTCCACAATAGCGCGGCTCTTTGAAGACGGCGGCTTTGCAAAAGTCGATTTCGAAGACAAACCCGATGTTTTTGTCATCAATACGTGCTCTGTAACGGAGAACGCCGACAAAAAATGCAAGCAGCTCGTGAAGCGCGCCAAGAAAATTTCACCCGAATCTATGGTGATCATTTTGGGTTGCTACGCACAGCTAAAGCCAGAAGAAATCAGCCGTATCCCAGGCGTTGACCTCGTTTTGGGTGCCAATGAAAAGTTCAATGTACTCGCTCACTTAGAAAAGAAAAGCGAAGTAAAAGTTGTGCACGACAACATCAAGCACACCCACGACTTCATTCCATCGCATTCCTACGGAGACCGCACCCGTTCCTTTTTAAAGGTACAAGATGGCTGCGACTACTTCTGTACTTTTTGTACCATACCGCTCGCAAGGGGCAAAAGCCGAAATGCATCTATAACTCAAACCGTTGCAGAAGCCAAAAAAATCGCCTCAACTGAAGTCAAAGAAGTAGTGCTCACGGGTGTCAATATCGGTGACTTCGGACAAGGTGGAGAAGAAAATTTCTTTGCATTGACCAAAGCATTAGATGAAGTAGCTGGCATTGAGCGCTTTCGAATTTCTTCGATTGAACCCAACTTACTCTCAGACGACATCATCGACTTTTGCCTGACGTCCTCCAAACGATTTGCGCCCCACTTTCATATCCCACTCCAAAGTGGCTCAGACGAGATCCTCGACAAAATGCGCCGCAAATACAAAACGAGTCTGTATGCCCAAAGAGTTGCGCGCATCAAAGCAACCAACCCCGACGCCTGTATTGGCGTAGATGTCATTGTTGGTTTCCCCGGCGAGACCGACGAAGATTTCTTGGCAACAGTTCATTTCCTCAAGGACCTCGACATCTCTTACCTGCACGTCTTTACGTATTCCGAAAGAGCCAATACGGGTGCCCCTAAACTCGGAACCAAAGTACCAATGGAGACCCGACGCGAAAGAAGCAAAACACTACACTTGCTCTCCGATCGCAAAAAAATGGCCTTTTACCAGACCCAAGTAGGCAAACAAAAAGCGGTCCTTTTTGAACAAGAAGAAAACGAAGGTTGGCTTTATGGCTTCAGCGAAAACTACGTGAAGGTCAAGACACCATTTAACGAAGCGCTCATCAATCAAATTGTAGCCGTAGAATTGACAGAAATTGACCGCGATGGCCTCATGAAATGCCACATTCTTACTAACTTTGTATTGTAATTAGGCTTTTGTCATGAAAACAACATATATCACCCGTCGCGAAACCTTCAATGCCGCCCACAAACTTTGGCGCCCAGAGTGGTCCGACGAAAAAAACTGGGAAGTATTTGGCAAATGCGCCAACCACAACTGGCACGGCCATAACTTTGAGCTCTGGGTAACCGTAAAAGGCATTCCAGACGCCGACACCGGCTTCATCATGAACCTCAAACTCCTGAGCCAATTGGTCAAGACGCACATCATCGAAGCACTCGACCACAAAAACTTGAACCTAGACGTACCCTTTTTGGCGGGCCAAATGGCCTCTACCGAAATCATGGCCATTGCCATCTGGGACATCCTCGCGCCGCTCGTACTCGAAAACGGTGGAGAACTCGCCAAAATCAAACTCGTCGAGACAGAAAACAATTACGTAGAATACTACGGCGGAAAAGAACCATTTTAGTTCTATCACTTAGCTTACTAAAACATTTCACTTGGAAAATAAGCACTTGCAAGACCTCTACAAAGGCGTCATCGAACAACTCGGCGAAGACCCCAACCGCGAGGGCTTGCTCAAAACACCT
Organism: Flavobacteriia bacterium; assembly: GCA_004295165.1. GTDB lineage: Bacteria > Bacteroidota > Bacteroidia > Flavobacteriales_D > Crocinitomicaceae > UBA952. Next base: position 7,364 of record RDZL01000170.1, on the reverse strand, counting down.
GAACGCGTGGCCAAGGCCATGCAATTTCTAACAAGCGGCTATACACAGGAGCCCGACAGCATTATTGAATCAGCTATTTTTCACGAAGCTTATTCAGAAATGGTACTCGTCAAGGACATCGAAGTTTATTCCATGTGCGAACACCACATGCTGCCGTTTTTTGGAAAGGCGCATATCGCTTATATCCCAGATGGTAAAATTGTTGGTTTGAGCAAAATTCCACGTGTCGTTGATGCGTTTTCTAGAAGGTTACAAGTCCAAGAGCGACTCACCATTGAAATCCGCGATTGCATTCAGCGCACCCTCGCCCCCTTAGGTGTAGCGGTTGTCATTGAGTGCTCGCACATGTGCATGCAAATGCGCGGCGTGCAAAAACAAAATTCGGTTACCACCACGAGTGCGTTTACCGGAATTTTCATGACCAACGACGCCACGCGCAAAGAATTTATTAATTTAGTACAAGCAAAAATTCATTAACCATGGAAGATCTCAATTACCAAAACCCAGGCTCCCTCAGCCAAGACTACGCCCGCGATTTCATCAAAAGCGTTTACAACTACATGTTTGCAGCCCTCACCATTACCGGGGTTATTTCTTATATCATCGGTACCAACACCGCGTTAATGAGTTCACTTTTCATGACGGCGTCTGGCGGTGTTTCCATGTTCTTTTATGTGATCTTGTTTTCACCTATTTTGATTTCCTTCGCTATGGCAGGAGGCTTCAATAAATTCTCATTTGGCACCTTAATGGCGCTTTTTGTCATTTATTCTGTTTTATTGGGCATGAGCTTATCTATTTTGTTCATGAGCTACTCCACCGGAACGTTGGCCACCACCTTCCTTTTAACTGCAGGTTCTTTCGGCTTCATGGCTTTCTTGGGCTATACCACCAAAACAGACCTCACTAAGTTTGGCAGCTTGCTTTACATGCTTCTTTTTGGCGTGATCATCTCGAGCGTGGTGAATATGTTTTTAGGCAGCAGCGGCTTTGATTACATCATTTCTTTAGTGTCTGTATTCATTTTCACGGGCTTAGTAGCCTACGAAATGCAAATGATCAAAAACATGGCTCACCAAGCCCAAATGGATGGCACCTTGCGTCAAAAGTTGGCTTTATTCGCTGGTTTTCAATTGTATTTAACTTTTGTGAATTTATTCTTGTCTTTATTGCGTCTTTTGGGCAACCGAGATTAAAAGATTTGCTATTTTTGAAACTCAAAAAAACAACCTTATGTCTGATAACTTTTTCGAAGGATCTACCGCTGCTGTTGGTACTCTAGTTACCATTGCACTTCTTAGCGTCATCGTTTCTATCCTCATTTGGGGCTAGGCCACTTCCATTAACATATGCCGTTTAACACCTTATTTTCATGGTGGATTGGTCGGCGTATGGATCGCATTCGCGACTACCGCGATCAAGCCCTTGTCAATCAAGCGCGCACGCTTGAGTTTTTACTCCTCGAAGGAGCTCAAACACATTATGGCAAATCCTTTGATTTTGCTGACATAGCAAATTACAACGATTTCAAAAATAAGGTGCCGCTTTCTGATTACGGCACACTTAAACCCTTCATTGACCGCGCCATAGAAGGCGAAACCGATTTGCTTTGGCCAGGCGCCACCAAATGGTTTGCCAAATCATCTGGCACCACCGCAGACCGCATCAAAATACTGCCCATTACCGAAAGTTCGTTACTAGAAAACCATTATGCCGGCGGCAAGGACTTACTCGCGCAGTATTACCACAATTTTGAAGGACGCAAACTCTACAACGCCAAACACCTCATTGTAGGTGGGACCGGTAAAATTGAGCAGCACAGCCACGGCGTCTTTATAGGCGACCTCTCTGCGATCATCATCAACAACCTACCCATCTGGACAGAACTGCGCCGCACACCTAAAAAAGAAATCGCACTGTTAGAAAACTGGGAAGAAAAACTCGACCGCATGGCTGCTTCTGTCCTGGACCAAAACATCTGCATCATTGCAGGAGTGCCGAGCTGGACGCTCTTGCTCTTGCAAAAGGTCTTGGAAAAAAGCGAAAAAGCAACTATAGCCGAGGTCTGGCCCAACTTAGAGCTCTATATCCATGGCGGGGTTTCATTTGTGCCTTATCGGCAAGCCTTTGAAAATATCATTGGCAAAACCGACATGAATTACGTCGAAAACTACAACGCCTCTGAGGGTTATTTTGGCCTGCAAGACCAAAAAGACAGCAAAGACCTGCTTTTACTGACCAATTCTGAGGTGTTCTTTGAGTTCATTCCGATGTCAAGTTTTGAAGGACTCGCTTCGACAGCCGTCTACCCGCTCGAAGAAGTGCAAACAGATACCGACTACGCTTTAGTTATTTCAACCTCTGCTGGCTTGTGGCGCTACATCATAGGAGATACCATTCGCTTTACGCAAACCCAGCCTTATCGCTTTGTGGTCAGTGGCCGAACCGCGCACTACATCAATGCTTTTGGTGAAAAGCTCATCATTGAGCACGCAGAGCAAGCCCTAAGCGAAGCTTGTCATGCGCACCGCGTGCAAGTACGCGACTACACCGTGGCACCCGATTTCTCAGAAGACACTCAAGTAGGCCGTCACCATTGGCTGATTGAATTTGAACAAAACCCTACTGATTACGCCGCATTTTGCGAGACCTTAGACCAAGCGCTTAAAAATGGCAATGCCGATTACGATGCCAAGCGCAAAGGCAATATCAACATCGGATTTCCGTTAATTACCCTGGCGCCAGAAGGAACCTTTCACCGCTGGCTCAAGCAAAAAGGCAAACTTGGTGGGCAGCACAAGGTGCCGCGCTTGCAAAATGCTGACATCTTGCTAAAAGAAATTATAGGCCTTTTATGAATATCCTTGCCCCCATACTTTTTATTTTGATTGGATTTCATTCAATGGCTCAAACATGGATTTTAGAAAAAGAACTCATGCTCAAAGACAGCACTTACCACTGGACCAGCGACGAATGGGGACAACTCTACCAATGGAAAGACAACACCGTTTGGTTGCAAAACGAGCAAAATCAGCAGCCTTTTCAAGAAACATACAAAATCCTCGGAGACATCAGCGACATCCAGCCCATCAATGGTTTGCGTGGCTTGTTGTTTTCAGAAAACCAACAAATGCTTGGGCTTGTTGACAATACTTTACAACTACAAGAAGGAATAATCGCATTTTATGAGCTTGATTTTTCTTCAGTCTCAAAAATCGCTGCAAGTTCCAGACCAGATTTTATTTGGATTTTTGACCAATACCGCGAGCGCCTGATTTTGTATAATTTCAAGCAAGCCGAAGTGATTCAGATTGTAGACAACTGTTTTGGCGACAGCAAGGACGCACAAATTGTACAATTTTTTGAATTCCAACAAAACCTGATTTGCCTACTCAGCGACGGACGCTATTTTGAGTATGACCGCAACCTCACCTTGGTCAAAAAACTGACTTTAACGCCAGGGCTCACGCTATTTGGCTTTCAAAATGAAATCTGGCTGCAAGATCAAAATTATATTGAAAAATTAAAGCCGAGTATCCATTCAGGTCGAATTGAACTACCCACTCCAAGCTATCAGCAACTTCAAGTTTTACAAGATTTATTTTATTTTCAACAAGGACAAAAAATCAAGGTTTTTAGACTGAAAATGTAGGGCGCAATTTTTGACGTTTCACTGTAAATGTCGTACTTTAGCCCTCTAAATTTTTAGTTATGCACGTCGCTATCGCAGGAAATATCGGTTCCGGAAAAACCACCTTAACCAATTTACTTTCAAAACATTACAACTGGGACACCCACTTCGAAGACGTCGATCAAAACCCCTATCTCAACGATTTCTACCACGACATGCAGCGTTGGTCTTTCAATCTGCAAATCTATTACCTCAATAGCCGCTTTACGCAAATCCAGGAAATCAAAGAATCTACGCATACCGTCATCCAAGACCGCACCATTTACGAAGACGCCTTTATCTTTGCACCCAACCTTCACTCGATGGGCCTCATGACTACCCGCGACTTCGAAAACTACTTTTCGTTGTTCAACCTCATGGATTCTTTCGTATCTGCACCAGACTTACTCATTTACCTGCGTGCAAGCGTTCCCACATTGGTTTCGCAAATCCAGCAACGTGGCCGCGACTACGAAGAAAGCATCCGCCTAGACTACCTCAAGCGCCTCAACGAGCGCTATGAAGCCTGGATTTCTACCTACGACAAAGGAAAATTACTCATCATTGACGTCGACAACAACCGTTTTCCTGAGAACCAAGAAGACCTCGGAAAAATCATCAATGTAATTGACGCCGAAATCAACGGCTTGTTCTGACATGATTGTCGTTACCGGAGCAGCCGGCTTTATTGCCAGCTATTTAGCAGAAGCGCTCAATGCTGCAGGGCAGCAAGACCTCATTTTAGTAGACGACTTTTCAGTAGAGGCCAAAAAACCAAACTGGACCAACCTCGCCTTTGACCAATGCATAGACCGCGAGGCCTTTTTGCCATGGTTTGAAGAGAACGCAGCTTCCGTTTCATTTGTTTTCCACCTTGGTGCGCGCACCGATACCACCGAAAAAAGTCAAGCAGCACTTGATCACCTCAACCTGCACTACAGCCAAGCCATTTGGCGCATTTGTTCAGCACAGCAAATTCCCTTAGTATACGCAAGCTCTGCAGCCACCTACGGCCTTGGCGAATTCGGCTACAAAGACGAGCATGCCCTGAGCAGCCAATTGCAACCTCTCAACTTGTACGGCAAATCCAAGAACGACTTTGACATCTGGGCACTCGCACAAAACCAAACGCCACCCAACTGGTACGGGCTCAAATTCTTCAACGTATACGGCCCCAAAGAATACCATAAAGGCCGAATGGCAAGTGTGGTATTTCACACCTACAAACAAATTCAGGCCAATGGCGCCATGAACCTTTTTAGATCGCATGATCCCAACTACAAAGACGGCGAACAACTGCGCGATTTTGTCTATGTAAAAGACGTGGCCAAAGTTTGTCAGTTCTTACAAGACACACTCCCTGAAAGCGGCCTTTATAATCTTGGCTCCGGACTTGCCCGCACCTTTTACGATTTAGCGCGGCTCACCTTTGAAGCCCTAGATCTTGCGCCCAACATCTCCTTCATAGACACCCCTATCGACATCCGAGACAAATACCAATATTTTACCCAAGCCGACATGAGTAAACTATTGGCCGCGGGTTACACTGGAGGGTTTCACAGCCTAGAAGAGGGCGTGAGTAATTATGTGAAAGAATATCTCGTTAAAGAAATAGGTTAAAAAAGTAAGTCAAAAATAAAAACCGCTAAGATTTTAAAGCATAAAAAAAGCCCCGCAATTGCGGGGCTTTTTTAATTCATGAGTAGGTCGCTTATTCGCTTACTACTTCAATTTTGAAAGTTTGCTTCACGCCTTTGTAAAGGTTAGCTTCTGCTTCGAAAGTACCGAGGTCACGAATAGGCTCATCTTTGATTTTCAAAGATTTGCGATCGATATCGAAACCTGCTTCGCGAAGCGCTTCTGCGATTTGTACGGTATTGACAGATCCGAAGATTTTGCCGTTTTCGCCAGCTTTAGTAGCAATGCTCAAAGTAACATCTGCAAGTTTAGCAGCAACTTCTTGTGCTTCAGCCAACATTTTAGATTCTTTGTGCGACTTCTGACGCATGATTTCTTCGTGTGCTTTTTTAGCACTTGCGGTAGCTAGAATAGCATACCCTTGTGGGATAAGGAAATTGCGCCCGTATCCTGGCTTTACAGTTACTACCTCATTGGTGTAACCGAGTTTATCTACATTTTTCTTTAGAATGACTTCCATGATTTCTCAGTTATATCGTTCAACAATGACTTATTTCAACATGTCGCCAACGTAAGGCAAAATCGCGAGGTGACGCGCACGCTTGATGGCTTTGTTGACACGTTTTTGATACTTCTGTGAAGTACCGGTAATGCGACGCGGTAAAATTTTACCTTGTTCGTTGACTAATTTCAATAAGAAGTTAGCGTCTTTGTAGTCGATGAATTTAATACCGCTCTTTTTGAAGCGGCAGTACTTCTCCTTTTTAATATCAATGTTGATCGGAGTAAGGTAACGGATATCGTTTGACATGTCTCGTTGTTTAATGGGTTTGACAATAAATTAGGCAGTAGCTCCAGCTTTTGCACGACGCTTGTCGGCGTAGGCAAGGTGATCGGTGTCCATTTTTACAGTTAAGAATCGGAGTACACGCTCGTCGCGCTTCATCATCAATTCGTAATCTGCAACAACGTTGCCTTCAGCTTCAAATTCAACAAGGAAATAAAATCCTGTTGATTTTTTCTGGATTGGGTAGGCCAATTTGCGCAAACCCCAGCTCTCCGAATGCTTGATTTTACCTCCTTTAGAGGTGATCTCGCCTTCGAATTTCTGTACTGCTTCCTTTGCCTGCTCATCAGACAAAACGGGAGTTAAAATGAAAACAGTTTCGTAAGAATTCATAAGGTTAAACTTTAATTAATATACTATTTGGGGTGCAAAGATAGTGAGAATAAGCGAATTTACAAGTCTCTAGCCTATTTTTAGAAGCCTATTGCTCTTTTCTGAGCAGTTGATTGTAGTCGCGGAGCATCTCGATTTCTTTCAAAGTATGCTCATAGGTTGTCAGCAAGGTCATGTATTCTGTGCTAAACTGCTTGAAAAAATCGTGCGAAAGCACCTCGGAGATCAGCTTTAACAAGCCAGTATCAATCGTTTTTCGCGAAAAGATGGAGTACGCATTTTCTCTAGATTTATTGATGCGTTTGGCAAATTCCGTGACGGTCATTCCGCGCTTCTCCAATACATTACGAATCTGTGCACCAATAAGTTGCTCCATGACGCAAAGCTGCAAAGAAATGAGTACTAATCATTACTAAATTTGTTGTAATATTTTCACATTTACGTTGGTAATTGTACATTTTACTATATCGGAAAAGATAAATAAAATGCTAAATAATGATCTATAGCCACCACTCTTACAAGTTCCATACGTCTCTATTTTACTAAGTGATCCAAAAAGCTTAGCTTTACTTTTTAAGATGTATTTCATTGATAACCAACGCTAGTACAAATGTCAAGAACCTTACTAATTTGCCTTTACTGCTTCGCTAGCAGTCTACTCTTCGCGCAAATTCCAAGTATTGCTATTTCACCGCTCAATCCGAGTATATGCAACGGGAATTCAATAATACTAAACGCCAGTACCAATGCGGCACCCGGAGCAACTTTTCTATGGATGCCCGGGGGCGCTACTACACCCAGTATTACAGTTAGTCCAAGTACGAATACAACATACACCTGTACGGTTTCTAGCGGTGCCTTCAGCAATTCGTCGAG
>RDZL01000169.1 GCA_004295165.1 Flavobacteriia bacterium | reverse complement strand
ACTAAGTTCTTGCATTCCTGCATTGGAAGTATACGTAGTCACCGTTTCAGTGATGCTCGTCACTTTTGCGCCCGTCACCACACCATGAAATTTGGGGCCTACCACGTAAGGATACGCTGAATTCCAATTTTCGTCTACCGTGGCAAAATAGCAATAAGTGCCATTTGGGTATTCTGGTGTGACGCAAAAACGCCCATTACTTGCGTCGAGGTATTCACCTTGTCCCGGATGGCTCACGAATTCGTAATCTTCGCGAAAATAACCTAAAGGATAAGTGCTTGATACCGCGGGGCCATCAGTTACATCGGTTCCATCGGCCCAATGCGTGCGCACACTAATATTGCGTAATTGGTAGCCGGACTGTATGCGTGTGATCCCTCCAGTACCATCTGTATTTTTGTACCCATACGCACCGTAAATTGGAAAGCCATCATATGCGAACCCGATCAGCGGTGAATGTTGGTTGGAATCAATGGCATACAAACCATCGGCATCGTATATGTCGCAAATTGTAGAGATGACTTGTAAGTCTAATTTGAACGCACTTGGATTTTGATGGTGGTGGTAGTTACCCATGGCTGGATGTCCTTTAGAGCAATCAAAACCCAGTTTTTCAGCTGGTACGGCATCTCTATTCCATGGCATGTTGGCATTGGGGCCTCCTGGGCAAGGCGGGTTACCCGGGCCGCCGCAAAGCGCGTTGGTTTGTGCGTTCCACGCAACGCCGTCGCGGTAATCAAATAAAGCCACACCGTTGATGAAGATCCCGATGTTGCCTCCTGTGGTTGCCGTCAGCGTTCCAGTATTGGCACTTGGGTTCAGCGAAAGTTTAAAAATGGCGTTTTGGTTGGTCGCTATTGATGGATTCCCGTCCAAAAATGGACCGGTTACATATGCAGGAATACCTTTAGTACTCACATATACAAAATTGCTTGAATACTGAACGGTTTGCACATTGGCGGCCACGTTGTCTGCAATTGGGGTGCTATTACCTTGCACATAATGAGATCCGGTGAGCCCGCTGGTATTGATCAACCAATTGGTAATGGCCGGGTTGAGTTGTGCTTGTACTGCACTCGCGCAAAACAAAGCAATGGAAAAGAAGCGTTTTTTCATGTTTATGGTGTTAAGGTATGGTATTGAAATCTAGGGTTGGTTAGAAATGTACTGTCTGTCAGTGTTTTGAGAAAGGCAATGAGATCTTTTTGTTGCGGGTCGTTTAGTTGTAGTTTTTGGCCGTAATGGCGCAGTACTTCTTTGAGACTCTTAAAGCGCCCATCGTGCATATACGGAAAGCTATAGCTTATATTTCTTAATGTGGGGACTCTAAATTTTTCTCGATCAGCTGGTAAACCTGTGATTTCATATCTTCCGAGGTCCGAAGTATCTATAACTAATCCATTTATTTCAAAACGATTACTATAAAAGAGCGGGGCTGTGTGGCAGTGGTTGCAATGTTGTTCAAAAAGAGCAAATCCCTTTGCTTGTTGTATGGAAAAGCTTGCCTTTCCCTGCATCACTTTGTCGTAGTAGCTATCTTTTGAAACAAGAGCAATGGTAAATTGCTGCAAGGCATCTAGCAGCATCCAGGATTCGATCTGCTTTTGCTTGTAAATGCGTTTAAAAAAGGCAGCATAATTCGGATGACGGTTCAATTTCAGTAAAATGTGTTGGAGGGTTTCTCCCATTTCATCTGGATGCGTGAGCGGGTTGATCGCTTGCCCGGTCAAGCTCGTTACGCCTCCATCCCAATGGAAATTTTGCCTCCATGCCAAATTGAATAAACCAGGTGCATTGCGTTTGCCAATTCGATCTGCAATACCATGGCTAGTTGGGTGATCAACGTGTGTAAACGCTGTAAAAGATAAATGGCAAGAGGCGCACGAAATACTGCTGTCTACAGATAAGATGGGGTCATAAAAGAGCGCTCGCCCCAACTCAAAACTTGCTTTTGAAGCATAAACAGTCTTTATTTGGATAGGTGCAGGCCATTTTTGAAGGGTTTGTTGCCAATTCCAAGTTGCTGATATGAACAGAACGCTCAATAAAATAAGAAATAGAACTTTATTGGTCATAGTGCAAAGAAGCCATAAAAAGTTCAAAAATTGCCAAGCTCTCTTCACTGGGTTGCATGATGAGCCAATCTTGGGTCTCGGTATGCAAAATGGCCTTAAACCATAATGAAAGATCGCAGTTTAATTGCGTTCCACTACCGGGAATGGCCTTTATGCAGGCAAAAGGCGCTTGATAACCTCCTAAATGGTATTCAAATTTTTGCGACGTTTCTTTTTTCGTATGGATGACTTCACCCACACATTTCACGCTGATAAATCCCGTGTTCCAAGCCCAATACATGCCGTTGATGGGGTCGAGCTCTCCAATGAAAACGCCAGCAGTTTGAATAGCTGCTTGGATACCTATTTGCATTGGGGCAATTGGGCTTGTCCATTGCCAAGATTCTTGTTCAGCGGCGTCTATCAAATGGATATGGTGTTGTTTGTCCTCATTTAATGCTTGCACATAAAATTTGAATTGATCAACACGCACTGCAATTGAGTCATTGATGTCATATTGCTTTTCAAGTTCAAATGGTATTTTACCCCAATTGAGTGCAGCGCGCTGTTGGGAAAAAGTTACATGAGAAAGTAAAAAAGTGACGAAAAGGAATAAGGGCATTAGTTTTTGAAATGATGGGGTTGTAATAGTCGTTTTCTAAATTGGAGAAAACGCTTTTTTTGTTGAGCTGTACACAAGGCATCAACGTGGTCAAAATGCACAACTGTTACCGAATCAATTTGTCTTTGAAGATGCGCTATTTGGTCTAATAATTCTTCTCGACGTTTTATGTCTTTTTGGTTCGAATTGGCAAGACTTTGGCGCAACTTGAATAGTCGTTTCGTGCATGTTTGGACTGCACGGTGGTGGCGGCGCATTTCTTTGTCCAGCCTACGAGCTTGTAGACCTTCTGCTCGGACGATATGACTCAATTTGGGTGGATGCTGAGGTTTCCCATAATGTTTGAACATCAAAAAGAGGTTGGCGCAAACCAAAAGTAAAATGACAATTCGTAAAATCCGGATACTTTTCATGGATATTGATAAGATTGATTGAGGTAACGATAGGAGGCTAGTGTGGCTTCTTCTTGTTGCTTTTCATATTGTATATACAATCCGAAGTTGAGTATCAAAAAGAAACAAGTAGTTAAGAGCCAAAACAAGCGCTCTTTTTTTTGTTTGTGCAAAATTTGTGGAGCCTGCAAGAGTTGCTGTCTGAGGCCGATAGGAATTATTGGTTGTTGAACATAAAAATTTTCTCGTTCCATAGGATGTTAGTTGCCTTTTTGATTTAAAACTTGCGTTTACTTGTTGTCCCATGCTGCTAATGCTTCGGCGAGCTTGCGCCGGGCCCTAAATAGCAGCGATTCCACAGCGCTCACACTCGTCTGGAGCGCTGCCGCAATTTCTTGATAACTCATGTCTTCCACGTTGAAAAGCGTATAGGCGATTTGTTGTTGAAGGGGTAGTTTTTCCACTGCTTTCCAGAAAAAAAGAGATTTCTCGGCAGCGAGTGCTATTTCTTCAGGGTTGTGCTGTTGCGAGGATATTGTTTGGGAGAAAAACGCATCTATCTGTACATGAATTCCAAATCTTTTCTTTCTTTTTTTGCGCCTGATATATTCGTAACATTTATTGGTGCTGATGCGGTAGATCCAAGTATTGAGAGTAGACTCCTGCTTGAAGCTAGGTAGTCCTTGGAAAATGGCAATGAAAATATCTTGGGTACAATCTTGTGCGTCGGATCGGTTTTTAAGCAAATACCAACATAATTTGTAGACCTTTGCGTCGTAGGCTTTTACAATTTCTTCAAAAACAGGAACCGAAGTGTTGGTGTTCACGCTATAAAGATGCCAACTTATTGGAAAACTTGCGGTTTATTCAAAAAAAAGACGACCATTGATCCATTCTGGATCTAAGGTGGCGTGGTTGCGTCTGTAGAAATTGAGGGCGGTATGATTCCAGTCTAGGACTTGCCAATCCATGCGCTTGACGCCCATTTGCTTGGCCGTGCGCACCACTTCATCGAATAGTGCTTGCCCATAACCTTGCTTGCGGTCGGCTTCTTGCACATAAAAATCTTCTAAATAGAGACAGCGTCCTTTCCAAGTAGAGTAGGAGATGTAGTACAAAGCAAAACCCACCACTGCGTTATCTGGATTGGTGGCTACAATTGCCGAACAAATTTGGTCGTCAAAAAGGTCAATTTCTAGCTGTGCGGGCGTATTGACTACTTGTTCGGGCGCTCTTTCGAAGGAAGCTAATTCTTCAATTAATTGAAAAATGGCAGCGACGTCTTTTCTTGTAGCAGTGCGGATCATTATTTGAGTCCGTTGAGGTCAAAGCGCAAGGTTACTCCTGTTTTGAGGTTACCTGTTGGGTAGCTCAAGGATACTTTTGGCGTATTGATGAATTGCTCGTAGTAGAAAATTGCACTCAGGTATTCATTGAGTTTGTAGTTGGCGTCTAGCTTGAAGCTTACGGTGGTTTGCCCTGCGGTGGCTAGGTTTGTATTTTCCACTACTTTTCTAATGACTGTTGCATTGTCTCGGAAAGAGAAATTGACATTGATGAGCAGGTCGCTTGCATCTATACTGCGCACTAACTTGAGCTTAGGAATGTTGACTACTGTTCCGACTACGATTTCTTGACCGAGTGTTTCTGTCACTTGGTTATTGTTGAGTGAAAGGGTCGCTTGACGGTCTTTTTTGTACTCGAAGTTGGTGGTGATGTTTTTACCCATGATGTTCCAAGTGGCGAGCATACCGATGAGTGGAGAAAAACGCTCGGTAATGGTGATGTTCTGTACTTGAATTGGTGCAATAAAGTTATTGTTGAGGTCGAGTGCTGTTGGCGATCCGTTGGCGTCTAGGGTGGCGTTGAGGTTGGTTTGCATGCCGTTGACCGATACCGAAGAAGAATAGCCATGATTGAGCTTGAAAGACTTCACGATGTCTTTGGCGAAGTCAAACTTACTGAGCCCAGCATAGTTGATTGTCCAATTCGGCAAAGGCAAGTTGCTGCGCGGATTGATTGTTTTGCTGTCGATAGCCGAGTTGGTGTAGGCCGTAAGGAAGGAGCCGATGACAACTTCTTGTTGGCTTGCTGAATAACCGTCGTAGTAGCCATTTGGCAGCGAACTCGAGTTGGCGTTGCCGCTACCGATGAGTTGTGAAATTTGTTGGCTATTGGCAAGCATTTGTTGGAAAATCGGCGAGCGGAAAGAGGTATCCATTTTGGCAAATGCGGTTCCCCAAGAAATGGTGGTGTAGGTGAGGGTGCTGCTTTCAAAACGACTTTGCGATTCAAATGCGGCTGCGCTCGGGTTCCAGCGATAAAACTCTCCTGCTTGGGTGCTGTAGTTGCGCGAAGCATTGAGGTTGATGTTGAGGTCCTTGAATGGCTCTAGTGTGGCTTTGAGTTGAAGGTTGGCCGTGTGGTTGACCATAAATTGCTTATTGATGTTTTCGTTCTGTACCAACCAGTTGTTGTCGCGGGCGAAGTCGCCGACGTGGTAGCCAGTCTCTCTGCCGAATACATCGTAGCCTTGCTTGCCAAATACAAATGGAGTAAGGCCAAAGGTATTGGCGTTCATCCCGAGTACGCTAGATTCTTGGCTGTAACCAGGCAACATGGTTCCGTCGGATAGGGTGTAGGTCCCCGAAACATTGCGCACCGTCATGAGTAAACGCGCTAAAGTACCGAGTACAGGATTAATTGGCTCGCTTTCTTTGGCTTTGAGCTCCTCTTCACGGGCTTGCTTGCGTTCGAATTTGGCGAGTTGGCGGTCGTACTCTTTGCGCTCTTTTTCGGTCATTTCTTCAAGCGGTTTTTTAGGCTTGAATTCAGCTTTTTTAGGAGGGCCACCTTTGCCAGGTTGTGCACCGCCTGCTCCTGTCTTAGCAGAGTTGGTCTTGGCGCCTTTGCCATCGGAGAGCACCCGTTTGAAATACGGGATTTGGTTATAGAGCGTAACCAAGTTTCCTTGGGCTGTCATGTTGATGGAGCGCGAGTTTTGGATGGTGTTGCCGAATTCAGCTTGCCCCAAAGGTGCGCGTTGCCAGTTATAGGTTCCGGCGTATTTCACGTTTGAAGACAACCAGTTGGTGGCAGGTAGTTTGTCAAATGGCAAGGTGTAGCTGATGGAATAATTGTGGGTGTAGTCCATGGTGCGGCCAAAGGTGCTCATTTGAGAGCGAATGGTATCCATGAACTCTTGGTAACCTTCTGGGTTGGTGCGGCGATCCACACCATGGTTCCCTTCTTCGAAGATGGAGCGGTTGTTCGCTGTAAAAGTCGTTTTAAGTGCTTTGGTGACATCGTAACCGACTTGGTAGTTGCGGTTCCAATCAAAACGCTTCAGGTAAATAGGATCAAAATCGTATTCCGGCACAATGATGTTGCGCACTTGTCTTTCGTTGTAGATGCGCGAGTAATCATTGGTAAACGCAATGTTCTTGGGCAGGTAATAAAGGTTGAAATCTTTGATGGGTTTGAGCCATGGATTTTTCTGAGCGGGCTGCCATTTTTTGAAAGGCTCCCAAGGTTTGCCAGCGAAGGTGTAGTTGTAATTGAGTGCGCCGGTCCAGGTGCGCGTCATGTCGGATTTGATGTTGAAGTCTCTTTTGATGTTTTCTGCAAAAGCGTAGGTGGCAGACCAGTTAGAGACACTCCAGAATTGTGGCTTGGTGCCTGCTTTGGCCTCTTTGCGTACATTGGTGAAGTTGTAAGAACGGCGTTCTGTGAAGTCTTGGCCTAGGCGCATGCGCTCTCTGCGTGTAGCGAGGTCGTAGTTGGAAAGTTTGATATCTGGGTTAAACGGATCGTATTCTGGATTGATAACGCCGATAGAATAACCGTAATAGAACGGAAGCGAAACGCGCGCTTGTTTGCCAAAGAACTGACCAAGTTGCATGGTTGTGCTGATGTCTGCACCCATGCGCTGGTTGCGTTGGCGATCTTGTACGCGGCTGTCTACAGCACCCCAGTTGATACCAGAATAATTGCCCGCCGCCTGGACCGTAGCGAAATCTGCCAGCTGCAATTGCATCTGGCCAACGGCTGCAGAGCCGCCGTCACTTACGAAATCCGTAAGGCGCATTTCGTTGACCCAGACGTTCACGCATTCTGCGTCCCCGTTATCTGGCCCCCAATTGTTGTCTGGATCGGATTTCGAAGGATTTCGAACTCCAATCATGATCGTTTTGATGCCTTGTAAGTTGGGGCTTCCCTTCACCTTAATGCGGTTGTTGGGGTTGTTGGGGTCCGCTTTTTCGTATTCTACGATACTCGAAACACCCGGAACGCCTTCTTCAAGTTTGGTGTTGCGCTCCATTTTGAGCGCCAGTAAACGGTCGAATTCAATCTCGATATTGTTGGCAGCTGGCCAAATGAGGTCTGGATTGGTGGCATTCCAATCGGTAACCTTCATTGGAAGTTCGTATTCGTAATAGTTGTCTACGAAGTCTGTACCTAAGCGCACAAATACGGTGAGTTCGTTGTCTTTGAGTTGGTTTTGTACAACAGACTCAGCGTGCACAAACATCTTGAGTTTTTTGTAGGTACGCACGTCGAACTGTACATTGCGGTAGGCAGCGCGCGCGTCGCCATCTTGCAAATTACAAACTTCAAGTACCAAAGATTGTTCGTTCATTTGGCGCTGATACACCTGTGATGGGTCAATTTCTCTGTCGATACCTGGAGGCACAACGTAGTTGATCGGCTCGCGCTGCGCATTTTCTTCGATGTTGAGTGCAGCAATGTTAAAGGAGGTGAGATTGGGGTCAGTCTGGACACTCAAGCCCGGTTGGGTAAGGTCTTGGAAGTAACGACGCCACTCGCCGCGCACAAATTCAAGGCGGGCAAAACGCAAGACGACCGGCTCGTCAAAACCTTTCATGTAGATGCGCATGAAACGAATAGAGCGGAAATCTTGAATGCCGTTGACGCGTTTTTCAAATTCGCGAATAGGCACTTTGAACTGGTACCAAGTTTCTGTTTTGGTGCCGTTTTGGTAAACTTGTTTATTGGTGATGTAGTTGCTACCTACATTTTGAAGGTCGTTCTGACGCAAACTCACGCGGTATTGGAAATAAGCTTCTGACTCAGAAAGGTTGTTGTCTTGGTTGATGTCCTCGATATCCGGGAAGTTGGAGGCAATGGTTGGATAGCCTAAGGCATTGGCGGTATCAGACATTTCGGTGGTGGGCGAGTTGCCCTGCATGCCGTTGTAATGTTTGTAGCGCTCGAGGATGTTGAGTTCGGCGATATCGTAAACGTCGTCAAGGTAGTAGTTGTAGTCGTCGGTTGAGGGGTCGGCAACCATGCGTGCTTTGGCAGCAGCGCTGAGTGTGTTGTTGTTTTGCACCCAGCTCACAAATGCCGAGTAGCTTTGGCTTTCGCTGGTGTTGTCCCAGCCGTCGAGGCCAACATCTTGTCTGACGCGTGCAGCAGGTTCATTGGCAAAGGCATTCACGACAACTTGTTGGGTAGAAATGCGCGACCAAAGGGTGGTGTCGATGTTATCGAGCAATATTGGATCGGCGTTGGCAGGTAGCCCGTGTTCGAAACTCTTGCGCGAGTCAGGTAAGATATCTTCAGAAATGTTACCGAGGTTGAAATAGAGATCGCCACCAGACATCGGGGCATTTGGGTTCTCATTTTCTGCATCTTGGTTGAAAGGGTCTAGGAGCCAAAATTGGATAAATTCGATATTGGCCAACTCGAAGTCGTTGGTGCTGAGACCGCGCATGATGCCACCCCATCTTTCTTCTGGGTTGGTAAAGTGCCCCAGTGAATCGACGGTTGCGGTGGTATCAAAATTATACATGCCGCGCTCTGCAGGATAGTAGGCTAAATCGAGTACGTTGATGTTGGAAATAGAGCCGTATTGCAACTGTAAATTCGGGAAGATGTCCGTCATTTGAATAAGGCGCATGCGGCTATCGTAAAGCATAGTTGGATCTTGCTTGATGTGCGCTGGCGTCAGTTGGTTACTTTGGTAGAAAACAGGGTCAATGGTGTACCAAGAAAGGTTGGCGCGCTTGTAGCCTGCACTCAAATCTTTTTTGGCAGCTTCTGGGAATAAGTCGGGTTGGCCTTGTGGCACAGAGGCCAAGCGCCAAGCGGCGATGCTTTTGAGGTCAATGGCGCTCTGAGATGCTTCGAAGTCGTCGATGTAAGAGGTGCCTTCTTTGTTGATGGCGCGCGGTTGGCCCGGACGCAAGGTAGCTACCTCGCCAGACATCGAGAGCGTCGACATGGTGTTGGTAGAAATGACCGGCAATAAATCGACCAATTTGGTCAGCATTGGTACGTTGGTGCGGAAGGCGAAGTCGGCGCCTAATACATTGTTTTTGAAGGGCTCGCTACCGAAGTCAACTTTTTGCGTGACTGGGCGCTCCATCATACGCAGCCAAGTAGCGCCCACTTTGAAGTTTTCATTGATGCGGTATTGGTAGCGCCCACCGATCATGGAGCGCGCCTGAAAACCAAATACAGAGTTCGACTCAATAGAGATTTTAATTGGGGTATTGGATTCAAGAATACCCGTGTTCAAGATTTTTACACGGCTAAAGGCATAATCTACGGTGTAGTCTACGCCTTCTACCAAGCGCATACCGCCAGCCGTTACCACCACGGCGCCTTGTGGAATGTTCATGACATTCAAAGAAATTTCCGAAGAAATGGAAGACTGGAACTCGCCTTTGAACACAAAGCGGTTTTTGCTCGGAATTTGTTGGGCTGCTGTTTTGGTAGAGTCGTAAAGTTCGGTGTAGGCCAATTGGTTGACGTAAAGTGCAGGAACATTGGCCGCTGTTAACTTTTCGGCAAGTGTTTTGCCAAAAGGTTCAACCGTTGTAAAGAAGATGCGTCCATTTTTGCGGTTGATGGTTCCGCCGTTGTCAATTTTGTTGCCAACTACATTGAAGGGCGCAAAGTCAAAAACACCATCGGAGAAAGGCTGGTTGTTCTGATTGATTTTGTCCATGTCGAGGAGCGTCACAATCTGTTTTTTGTCGATGCCGTCAAAAGGCAAGAAAGGTTGCAAGACGGATGTTTCGCGGTTGTTGTAGTAAACGTCAATCTTGAAGCCGAGTTGATCTACTTGGTAAGCCCCGATCGAGTATACGTTTTTCATCATGAGGTCCCAGATTTTGTTTTTGGGATTGGTGATGGTCGGTTTGATGAGTTTCAAGATGAGCGCTTCTTGCCCGCTGGTACCGTCCGTAGAGAATTCACCCACTTGGTAGGTGTCTCCGCGATAGGTGTATTCGTAGGCAACGGCCAATACTTCGTCGTTATTAAGGGCGGTATTGAGCGATACATAGCCGAGTAGCGCGTTGTAGGTAAACTCGTTTTCATTGAGCTTGCGCGCGTTTTCTACTTTTTCGTAATCCACGGCCTGGTTAAAGGGCCCTGGTGAGTTGACTTGCGCGCTCAGGGCAAGAACGGCATTGGAAAAACCGCGGACAAGCGGTTGTACAGCTGCCCAATCGTAAAGGCCATTGGCTTGGTTGTCTGGCAATTCTTGGGTAGCATAAGACCCTGGATTTCCTTGGCAGTTGCTGGCCTTGGCTTCACCGAGGTCAGAAAATGCGACAATATTGCGCGTGTTTTCGGTAATGCTGCTGCGGTTAGTGACCCAAACCTCGATGCGGGTGATGTAGGCAGTAGAATTGACCACCGGCAGCGTTGCCATAGCGGTGTCGTAGTGCTGTTGGTGGTAGAGGTTGAGGAAGTAGTGGCGGTTGGCCTCGTAGTTGTCTGCGGTGATTTCAAATTTCTGCACTTGGGCCTTGCCGGTTACGTTGATTTCTGTGCGCTTTCCTTTTGATTGAGCGAGGATGAAATCTACGGTAGAACGACCAAATTTGAGCTGCGTTTTGAAGCCAAAAAGTGTTTGAGAGCTCGGAATGAGGGTGGTAGGCAACTCTAGACTGACTTGCCCGAGTGCAATTTTTTGCAAGATGTCGTCTTCTTTACCCGTGCGCTCTAGTTTGGAGATGTTTTCGAAATCAAAGTTGGCGCGGGTGTTGTATTTCATGTTTACTTTCATCATGGTGCCGATTTGGCCTGTGATGTCCATGTTGATGTTCTGATTGAAGTCAAAGCGCGTGATGTTGCGCTGGCGCATGGGTAGAATAGGGTTGTCTACGCGCGAGTGGTTGGCGCCCAAAGAAATTTCGAGGTTACCGCCTGGGGTAATGGTGATCTGATCGGAGCCAAAGAAGCTTTCAAATGCTTTGGATCCAATTTTAATGGGTAGTTCAAAGGTGCGGTTTTCAGCGCTTTCTTCAGCTACAATTTCTTTCCAGTCCAAAGAGAAGCTCTTTTTTTCTTCGTATTGAAGGTATTCTTCGAGCGTCATGGCTTGAGGAGCCCTAAAGTAGGTGTCTTTGCCCATCAGGTCTTTGAAAACGAAGGTTCCCGATTCGGGGTCGTAGACAATGGTTTGGTTGAGTTTGGTAGGGTCGCCGAGGTCAAAACTCTGGGGTAGGTTCTGAAATGGATTGAGCGGATTAAAAATAGGAAACGGAAGCGTGGGCTCTTGGGCAGCCACTTCCCCAAAATTGAAAAACACCATCCAAATGAGGGTGCCAATCGCAAGATATTTTTGCCAGTAGTTTTGTTGCACGGTTATAGTAGTCTTAGCGCTTCTTTGATCAGTTGTTCTACGGTTTGGGTTCCGGTATCGATTTTATCCAATACTTTCTCGGCTGATTTTTTGTCAAAACCGAGCGAAACCAATGCAATTAACGCATCAAATCGATTTCTATTGTTCGAAGAGAAAATATTCTCGGTACCGAGTTCCATTTTGGAGACCTTGCTCTTGAGGTCAATGATGACACGCTGGGCAGTTTTGGTTCCAATTCCTTTGACTGCTTGAATCGTAGTTACGTCACCTGATAAAATTGCGTGTTCGATTTCAGTGCTTGAAAGGGAAGAGAGGATCATGAGTCCAGTGCTCGGTCCCACTCCATTGATGGATGTAAGTAA
>RDZL01000072.1 GCA_004295165.1 Flavobacteriia bacterium | reverse complement strand
TACTGCGCGGCGTGTTGGCTTGTTGTAGGTTGGTTGGCCAAAGGTTGTGTTGGTCGTTGTATTCTTTTTGTTCAGGGTTGTCGCAAGGGAAAGTTGGCATCCAAGAGTGAGAGTAGGTGTGCTCGCGAGAATACCCAAGTGCTGTCCAGGTAAATGGATCGTTGAACACTTTGCGCTCACCTGAATACACACATTCTACATAAGACTGCCCGTTGGTAGTGTCGCGCACCTCGTATTGGTTCATCATGGTGGTGAGGTAGTTGTAGTAAGTGATGGAGGTGTGCGGGTTGATGAGTGCACTCAAATCAGATAAGAATGAACTTGAGCCAGAATTGATGCCGTTATAGTAGTTGCCCACTTGGCTGCCAAGCGTTTGCCAAGAAATGCTCGCTGGTATGGTTTGGTCATAGTTTTGGAAGCCATCCGGACCATTGAAGGCAAAAACAGAGAAAGTATAGCTCGTGTTGGCGAGTACGTGTCTTGGAGCAAAAGATGTACCTGGGCCTACATAGGCCACTTTTGCATTGCCAATTACATCACCTCTTTTGTAGGTTGTACCGTCTAATGGATAACCTTGAACAGGGCTCGTTCCATCTCCTTCTTTCCAGAGTACTAGGTACTTTTCTGCTCCTGAAGGTGTAAATTCGCCAACCAATTTGTAAGGTGTAGTTACACTGAAAAGCATGGAATTTGATTCCGGATTCACTGGTTCAGTTGCCAAGTTGTTGATGCCGATACCATATAAGTTGATGATGTAAGGGTTCTCATCGCTGTCGTCGTTGGCGATAGAAAGGGTAGCTAAACGAGAGCCTGTTCCGCCTGGCGTAAAGTTGAGGGTAACGTTTTGGCTACTTGTGCCACCTACAACTACATTGGCGTTACAAGCGTAATCTGCTGCATTTGCGCCACTGAGGCTTGCGCCAGAAACGGTAAGATTTTGAACACCGTAGTTTTCAATTGTAATTGTGGTTGCAGCAGTGTTTCCAACTACGTATGTATCACCTGAAAGTACGCTGTTGCCATTGATTTTCACATTGATTTCTCTCGCGGGTGCAACATATGTAAAGATGTCTTGCGTGGTGCGGGGGATCAATTGATAGTTCGCATTGAACTGCCCTAGAAGACCAATGATAGTAATTGGGCCAGTTGGAATAGCTGAGCCGTCGATGTTGGTACTGCCATTGATGCGCACATCAAAGGTATTTGAACCATCAAAAACTTGAACAGTACTGTTGCCTGTTGCAAAATTTCCTGTTTGTACAAAATTGACGTTGTCTAGACGCACCAATTGTCCTTCGAGGTTTTCACCAGCGCTTGGGATAGGTATAATTAGTGGTGCTGGTTGAATCACGGCTTGGCCATGATTGATAAATGAATTGGTGGGAGATAACTCAAGCAAACCACTGAATTCAAACAAAACACCAGTTGCTGTAATGGAATCTCCTTTTTGAACGGTGTTGAGGTTGGTGCCGTAACAAGCAATACCTGCTGTACCGTCTTGTAAGTAACGAATAGGGCCGAGTTCGCTGCCGTTCGTGACCACACCAGATACAGAGACAGTTTGGCCAATTCCTAAGTTGCGAACTTGTGCAATGGACTGTGCAAATGCTTGTTGTCCGAGTGCCAGGAGGGCGAGATTGAATAATAATTTTTTCATAGTTAGAATTGTATTGCGAGATTGATATTGAAGCGCAAGCCTTGGCCAAACATAACGGTGGCCGAACGCGCATCGAATTGATCGTAGATGCCATTTGCGTTGTTAGTGGCATCAGAGATAAATGAGGTATTCAAAAGATTGGTGACTGAGCCGCCCACGCTGAATTGCTTGTAGCGGTAACCAGCAAAAATATTGATCAAGGAATAAGAAGGGATTTTCCAGGAGTCGCGTCCGCCGTTGCTGCCTTGTAACGAAAAAGGGTCAAAATTGGCGTAGTAGCGGTCAAAGAATTGGCCTTGGAGCTTGATGTAGGCATTTTTGATAGGCTCGTAGCGCAGCGAGACCGCCATTGCTGTTTGGGCAGCATCGCCAACGTGGACACCCTTGGCATCAAAGGTAAACTCTAGAGAGTCGTATTGCGGTATAAAGACGGTTTTGCTTGAGTTCCAGATCCAGTTACCCATTGAGAACATGAAATCAAAGGAAAGTTTTGGGGAAACTTCCCAAGCCACATCTACTTCTTGACCCATATGAATGGCATCCATGCCGTTGATGTTGACCCGGATG
>RDZL01000071.1 GCA_004295165.1 Flavobacteriia bacterium | reverse complement strand
TGTTGCAATCCAAGTGCGAACTACGCTGTAAGTATTTGCACACTCATAGCTATAGTCATCTTCGAAAGTTACTGTAGCATCAGAACAAAGATCAGTTGCAGTAGCCATTCCGAAATCGATACCATTCTCGCAAGAGAACTCACCACCATTAGGTACAAATGTGAACTCAGGAGCAGTAGTGTCTTCTACAGTGATAGTTTGTGTTTCAACAGTGAAGTTACCACAAGCATCAGTAGCAGTGAATGTGCGAACGATTGAGTAGTTACCAGCGCAAGAACCTTCAACAGTTTCTTCGGTAACATCTACAGTTACGTTTTCATCACAGATATCCCAAGCGTAAGCCATTTCGAATGAAAGTTCAGATGAACACTCAGAAGTGTAGTCAGCTGGAACATATTCGAACATTGGAGCAGTAGTATCTACGATAGTGATAGTTTGGCTGATTGTAGTTGAGTTACCACAGTTGTCAACAGCAGTCCAAGAACGGCTGATGATTTCGTTGCAACCATCCATTGAGATACCGCTGATAGCAGACAACTCAAGTTCATCGTCGCAGTTGTCAGACCATGATGGAATGAAACCAGGAACTTCAGAACCACACTCAATTACCAAGTTCTCAGGAAGAACTTCAGCGATTGGATCAACAACGTCGATCAAAGTGATGATTTGTTGAGCATAAGTAGTGTTCTCACAAGCATCAGTGATAGTGTAATCACGGATGATACGACCTTGGCAACCGCCAGATACTGGAGTGTCAACAAATGTGATAGTCACCTCGTTGCAGTTGTCAGTAGCAGTAATCAATGCGTTTTCGTTTACTTGATCACATGGCATATCAACTTCCATATCGTATGGAGCAACAACTGGAGCAGTTGTGTCAACGATAGTGTAGTATTGATAGAATGGAGCAGAAGCATTTCCACAAGCATCAACTGCAGTGAAGATGAATGCACCAGAAGTGTAGCAAGGACCAGAAACATATAGAGTCTCAGCAACCATGTACTCAACAACGTTGCAGTTGTCAGTAGCAGTTGGTTGGATAGAAGCAACAACTTCGTCGCACTCGAATGAAAGCTCAGAAACAGCAGTTTCGTAGTTCCATACTGGAGCAGTAGTGTCAACAACAGTGATTTCTTGAGTTGCAGTTGCAGTGTTGCCACAGTTGTCTGTAGCAGTGAACGTACGAACCAAAGTGTATGTGTTTGGACAGTTACCATCGATTGTTTCTTCAGTTACAGTAACTGTAGCGTTAGAGCAATCATCAGTAGCAGTAGCGTTAGCAAGAACTAGTTCTTCAGAACATTCTGCAGTGTAACCAGCAGGAACGAATGTGAACTCAGGATCGATAGTATCAACGATAGTGATTACTTGATCAACAACAGTAGTGTTACCACAGTTGTCAACAGCAGTCCAAGTTGCAGTGTAGAAACCAAGACATCCGTTTGGAGTGTACTCAACGTTGAATTCTACAGAAATTTCTTCAGCACAGTTGTCTGTGAAAGAAACCTCAGCATAAGACCACTCGCTGTTTGAACACTCATAAGTCATGTCAGCTGGTTGTTCAACTACTACAGGAGCAGTTTCGTCAGTAAGAGTGATGATTTGTTGAGCGTAAGAAACGTTTTGGCAAGCATCAACAGCCATGTAGTTACGGATGATACGACCTTGGCAACCGCCAGATACGTGCTCATCAGAGTAAGTGATTTGAACTTCGTTGCAGTTGTCAGTAGCACTAACAAATACACCTTCGTAGTTATCACATGGACGATCGATTTCGATAGAGAACGCGTTGAATACTGGAGCAGTAGTGTCAACGATGTAGTAGTATTGATAGAATGGAGCAGAAACATTGCCACACTCATCAGTTGCAGTGTAAATGAATGCCCCAACAGAGTAGCATGAAGATTGAACATACAATGTCTCAGCAACAGCGATGTTGATTAGACCACAGTTGTCAAATGCCACTGGCTCAACACCAGCAACAACCTCGTCGCACTCGAAAGTCAATTCAGAAACAGCAGTTTCGTAGTTCCAAACTGGAGCTGTAGTATCAACAATGTAGATGTGTTGAACAGCGATAACTTCGTTACCACAGTTGTCAAATCCACGGAAGATACGAGTGATAGTAGATGCTTGTGGGCAGTTACCAGCCTCAGTCATTTCTGTAACAGCAACCTCAACGTTATCATCACAGTTGTCAACAGCGATAGCCATTTCAACAGCTGGGATTTCTTGATCACATTCGATGGTTACGTCAGCAGGAACAAATACCCATGTT
>RDZL01000168.1 GCA_004295165.1 Flavobacteriia bacterium | reverse complement strand
GGTCAAATTCTACTTTCTGACCTGCTTCGGCATCTAGACGGTGTACAAAAACCTTTTGGTCTTTTTGCACTTTAAATTGCTGCCCTGCTATCTCTACAATTGCGTACATATAGCTTTATTTAATTGTTAAATAATCCAAAATTGGAGTGCAAATATAGTGTTTTCTGCGTGTCCTCCAAAGATTTACTCGGCTTTTCTTACGGTTTTTGCTATTATTTGTTGCTTTTTCTGCCTTTTAAATTGACTAAAAGCACGCCGGTAATGATCACAAGCATAGCGAGCAGCTGCTGCCAAACAAAGCTTTCGCCATTATATACGCCAATGGCAACAGCAATAATTGGGATAAAATAGGTCACCGTGCTCGCTGCCAAGGCCGTGGTTTGGGCAATGATCCGATTGAAAAGAATGACGGCAAATGCGGTGCCAACCAGACCCAAAATGAGTACGTAGGAAAAGCTTTCTAAGGCATCGTTGTTTTGGTCAAAAACGCGCGGGGTATCGAAAAAGAAAAAACAAAATGCAGCGGGTATGAAGGCCATGCTGAAGCCCCCCGTGGCAATTTGTATGGGGTTATATTGAGCGAGTTTGTGCTTGATGGTGTTTAAGCTGAATCCGTATAATAACGTGGCGAGTAGGATGGCCATTGCCGGAGCGAGTTGAAAATTACCATTTACCGGACTGCTCAGCATGATCAGCCAAGAAATACCGCTAAAACCAATCAGTGTACCGATGATTTGTTGTGAATTGATTTTTGTTTGAAACAAGAGCACGCCAACAATGATGGTGAAAATAGGAGTGAAGCTATTCATGATGCCTGCGATGCCGGAATCTAGTGTTTGTTCGGCGTAGGTAAATAGAAAGGCGGGAATGAGGTTTCCGCCCAAACCTACAATTGCAAAGAAAAACAAGTCGCTCTTGCGCTTCAGTTGGCCAAGTAATTTGGGGAGAAGAGGTAAGAAAACCACGCTGGCTATAAAAATGCGAATGCTCGCAACTTGTGCAGCGCTAAAAACAACTTCGCCATCGGTTGTAAACATGCCGCGCTTCATCAGGATAAAAGAACTGCCCCAAATGCAGGCGAGTAAGGGAATGAGCAGGTAGCCGAGTTGTTTCTTTTGCATGTGCAAATTTAGTTGAAAAGTAGCCGTGTATCACCTGTTCAAAATCGGATATTAACAAATTGTTGAAAAAGTTCCCACTTATTCCCACTTATGTGGCTTAATAGCCTGTAAAACAAGATTATTAGCCTATTAATAATTGTTAATATGTAACCTTTATTCGCTCTGTACGTTAGAAGTTATCAACAATACAAAACAGCAGTGGTAAAAAGTGGTAGGAATCTACTAATTTTACCCATTATTAACGCTATGTCAGGACTAGTAGGTGAATTTGAGGTCAAAATGGATGAGAAGGGGCGCTTCCTCTTTCCATCTGGTTTGCGCAAGCAATTGCCTGCTGTTTCCCAGCGCGATTTCATGCTCAACAAGGGTTTTGAAGATTGCCTGACACTCTTCCCACTACCAGAGTGGGAGCGCATCAGTCAGAAGCTTTCTAAAATGAACTTGTTCAAGCCAAAAAACCGAATGTTTTACAGGTTGTTTCATCAGGGTGCCAAGCAGGTAGCCCTAGACAACGCTGGACGCATTTTGGTGCCTTCCGCTCTAATGGAGCGCGTAGGATTGGTTGCTGAGCTGATGCTGATTGCCTACAACGATCGCATTGAAATCTGGGATAAGTCTAAGTACTTCGAAATGATCGAAGGCAACATGGCAGATTTCGCTGATTTAGCGGATGAAGTAATGGGTGATTTAGACAATGAAGATTAATACTGACTACCACATCCCCGTCATGTTACAACCTTGTTTGGATGGTCTCGACCTCCAGGCGAACGGTACTTATGTAGATGTCACCTTTGGCGGAGGCGGTCATGCTCGTGCAATTTTCGAGCAATTGGGCCCAAACGGACAGCTCGTTGTTTTTGATCAAGATCCAGATGCCCGCAACAATGCTTGGGAAGCCCCAAATTTTCATTTTGTACCGGCCAACTTTGCTTTTTTAAGAAACTATTTGCGCGCCCTTGGCCTATCAAAGGTCGATGGCATTATTGCCGACTTAGGCGTGTCTTCACATCAATTTGATACTGCGCAACGCGGATTTTCTATTCGCGAAGATGCACCCTTAGACATGCGCATGAACCGCAACGGTGGGCAGTCTGCAGCAGCCCTTATTGCAACTGCCGACGAACAAAAATTAGCATCCATATTATACGAGTATGGTGAATTGCGCAATTCAAGAGCTTTGGCTGCTGCTTTAGTACGCCAGCGCGACAACGCTGCCATTCTCACCACTTTTGATTTGATCAAAGCGCTCGAGCGTTTTGCACCTAAGTTTAAAGACCACAAGTTTTACGCGCAGGTTTTTCAGGCTTTTCGCATTGAGGTCAATCAAGAAATGCAAGTGCTCAAAGATTTTTTAGAGCAAGCTGCGCAGGTCCTGAAGCCCGATGGCCGTTTGGTAGTCATGTCTTATCATTCCTTAGAAGACCGTTTGGTCAAGAACTTCATGAAAAGAGGCAGTTTTTCGGGTGAAATCGAAAAAGACTTTTTTGGCAATGTACAGAAGCCAATGACCGAAGTCAATCGCCATCCAATCGTTGCCGATGCCCAAGAATGTGAGCGCAATTCAAGAGCGCGCAGTGCCAAACTCCGAATCGCAAAGAAAAATGGCTAAGTCGCAGGCAACTCCACCCAAGAACCGAAAGGGAAGCAAGACCAATGCTTTTGCCCAAATTCTCAATGGAGAGTTTTTGACCAAGTCTTTTGTGCTCGACAACCTCAATTATATCTTTTTCATCATGCTTTTGTTGTTGGTGCTTATCTCTAAGGGCTATTACGGCAAGCAACTCACCAAAGACACCGATGCTGCCCAGCGCAACCTCGATCAACACTCCGCAGAATTCATCGAAGCGAAGGCTCGCTTAGAGCTCGTGACGCGTCGTTTCAAAATGGCAGAACGCTTGGAGAGCCGTGAGCTCAAGGAAACCAAGAATGCCACCAAAGTGATCCGCATAAAAGAGAAAATCAATGAGTAAGGATAGAAAACACCTCTATTACCGCGCTTACCTGGTTTATTTCGGGTTTGTGGCCATCATGATTTTAGTTCTGTATTCCACACTCGATTTACAATTCAATGGGCCTGGTGTGGCCTACGCTACCCAAAAAGGAGAGTTGCCAACTCGTGTGGCAGACCGCATTCCGCGCATGGGTCAAATCTTAGATCACAATGAGATACCGCTCGTTACGAGTGTTACCTTCTACGATATCTACATGGACCCAACTGTGGTCGATGACGAAATATTTGATGCGCAAATCAGCGGGCTTTGTGAAGGGTTAAATCGCCTGTATCCAGAGAAGTCTGCCCGCGCATACGAACAACAAATCCGCAAGGCAAGAGCTAATGGGGTACGTTATTTATTGATCCGCAGAAAGGTGACAAACGCTGCGCGCAAGAAACTCCGCAAGCTCCCCATCTTTGAACTTGGTCAAATGAAGGGTGGTATCATCGACAACATCGAGGTGATCATGCGCAAAAAGCCTTTTGGCAACTTACTCAACCGCACACTTGGTTATTACAAAATTCAAAACGCGCACGATACACTGCGCGTCGGCATTGAAGGTGCCTACTACGACTACCTTAAGGGCGAACAAGGAAAGGAGATCGAACAACGCATATCTTCGGGCTGGAAGCGCACCGGTAAAATCATCAAAGACGCTGTAGAGGGTGCCGATGTAATCACGACAATAGATAAAGAAATTCAGGAAGTTGCGCACTCCGAGCTCGAAAAACAAATGATTTACATGGATGCTGAGCACGGCAGCGTCATTCTCATGGAGGTAAAGACTGGATATGTAAGGGCTATTGCCAATCTCACAAAGGTCAGCAAAGGAAAATACACCGAGAGCTTCAATTATGCGATTGGGCATTTAGAAGTGCCTGGCTCGACCTTCAAACTCGCCTCAATTATGGCAGGTTTGGAAGACGAACGTTTCAAAATTACCGACAAAGTCAATGCAACTGGGCGCTATACTGTAGGCGGCGATGGCATGTCTGATTCCAATCACGGCATGGGCTATGGCGTCATTACCATTCAGCAGGCTTTTGAGAAATCCTCGAATGTCATTTTGCAATTGATCAACCGCTCGTATCGCAACGATCCAGAAATGTTTATCAAGCGCTTGGAGCAATTTGGGCTCACCGAAAAGTTAGGTATAGACCTTGAAGGGGAGCCGCGTCCGAAGGTGACCAAACCGGGCGATGCAAATTGGTCAGCGCTGTCTTTGCCTTGGCAGTCTGTAGGTTACGAAGTGATGCAGACGCCACTTCAAACTTTGGCATTCTATAATGCGGTGGCAAATAATGGTCAGTTGGTGCGTCCATTGTTTGTCGAGAAAATCAAAAGACATCGTCAGGTCATCAAAAGCTTCAAGCCTATCGTACTCAACCCTGAGATTTGTTCTACCCATACGCTTAAAATTTTGCAAAAATGTTTGGAGGGCGTCATGATCCGCGGTACCGGTAAGCAGCTCAAGAGTTCTTTGTTTAGCATTGCTGGAAAAACAGGAACAGCTCAATTGAGGGGGGAAAGTGGTTATCGAGAGCAAAAAATCAAGGCATACCAGGCTTCTTTTGTAGGTTATTTCCCTGCCAAAAAGCCCATTTATTCTTGTATTGTCGTGATAGCGCGTCCGGTGGTAGCCTATTATGGAGCAGCTGTTTCGGGAACCGTTTTTGCCGAGATCGCCAATAAAATTTATGCGTCGTCACTGCAGTATCACCGCGCAGTCAACGATCCGCGCAATCCGTTGGCGACCGATGTACCTCAACTTAAAAGTGGTAACAGCAAAGATGTGACCTATTTGCTCAAGCAGCTCAATGTACGCTATCAACTCAACTCTTCGAGCGAATGGGTGCAAGCCGACACCTCCGATCAGCGTTTGCAAGTACAGCGCAAAACAATCTTAGCTCAAAAGGTGCCAAATGTCAGTGGAATGAGCGCTAAAGACGCCGTTTATTTATTAGAATCTCGTGGGCTTATTGTTCGCCTTGTGGGACGTGGCCAGGTTTACAGCCAGTCTATTGCCCCCGGTCAGTCATTTGTGAAGGGCCAGTTGATTCAAATCAAATTACATTAAAAACATGAGTCAGTTCAAGCAGTTATTTTCGGATCTTCCCTACACACTTCTTCAAGGTGCGATGCAGGAATTGCCCACTGCACTTGTATTTGATTCGCGCAAAGCAGCGCCGGGCGTATTGTTTTGTTGTATGGTCGGTACCCAAACCGACGGACACCAATTTGCGTCAAAGGCCTACGAGCAAGGTTGCCGCATGTTTTTGGTACAACACCAAATTGAACTTCCTGCAGATGCCACAGTTGTTCTGGTAGAAAATACCAATACAGCATTGGCACATCTAGCTTGTGCTTTTTACGGGCATCCGTCCAAAGAACTTACATTGGTGGGCGTAACCGGTACCAACGGCAAAACGACTACCGCCACCTTATTACACGACCTTTTTAGTCAATTGGGTTTTTATTGTGGGCTGCTGTCTACAGTGGTCAACAAAATTGGCACGCAAGCCATTGCTGCTACCCACACTACACCAGATCCTGTAGCGCTCAACTCTTTGCTGCGCGACATGGTTACAGCTGGTTGTCAGTATTGCTTCATGGAAGTGAGCTCTCATGCAATAGACCAAGGTAGAATTGGCGGTTTACATTTTGCAGCGGCAGGCTTCACCAATATTACCCATGACCACCTAGACTACCACCACACGTTTGCAGAATACTTGCGCGTCAAAAAGGCATTTTTTGATGCTTTGCCTGCTCAGGCTATAGCTTTGGTTAATTCCGATGACCGCAATGGCTTGGTGATGCTGCAAAATACACGCGCCAAGCGCCAAACTTACGCCCTTAAAACGCCTGCCGATTTCAAAGGCAAAATCATCGAAAATAGCCTGGGCGGTCTGGTATTACAGCTCAACGGCCAAGAGGTGCATACCCGTCTGGTCGGCGCTTTCAACGCCTCCAATTTGCTTTTGGTTTACGGTTTAGCCGTAGGCTTGGGGCAAGAGCCGTTCGAAGTATTGCGTGTACTCAGCCAACTCACACATGTTGCCGGCCGCTTTGAGCACCTGCGCAGCCCCAAAGGCATAACGGCTATTGTCGACTACGCCCATACGCCCGATGCCCTTGAGAACGTTTTGGCAACAATTGCAGCATTTCAGCAAAATAACAAAGTGATTACCGTAGTGGGTTGTGGTGGCGATCGCGACAAAGCCAAGCGCCCTCAAATGGCAGCAATTGCGGCAGCACGCAGTCAGCAAGTCGTTCTTACTTCAGATAACCCACGAACCGAAGACCCGCAGCAAATTATTGCCGACATGGAAGCGGGCTTAGATGCTGCAGCGGCAAGCCGCACTTTAGCTGTGCTCGATCGCAAGCAAGCCATTAAGACGGCGTTGCTTCTTGCACAACCCGGAGATATTCTACTTATAGCTGGAAAGGGTCACGAAACTTATCAAGAAGTCAATGGTGTGCGCAGCGCTTTTGACGACGTCGCTATTACCAAAGAACTTTTTAACCAACTCGATAAATAACATGCTTTATTATTTGTTTTCCTGGCTCGATCAACAGAATTTTCCTGGCGCAGGATTGTTCCAATTTATTTCGTTTCGCGCGTCTTTGGCGCTCATCACTTCCTTGATTGTATCGGTCGTGATTGGCAAGCGCATCATTGACCGCCTGCGCAAGCAGCAAATTGGCGAAACCGTCCGCGACCTCGGTTTGGCTGGGCAAATAGAAAAATCTGGAACGCCAACAATGGGTGGTCTCATTATTCTGGCGGCCATTTTGGTTCCGACGCTCTTGTTTGCAAAATTGCAGAATGTCTATGTAGTTACGATGGTGATTGCCACCATTTGGTTGGGTCTGATTGGCTTTTTAGACGACTACATCAAAGTATTCAAAAAGAACAAGGAAGGCTTAAAGGGCACTTCGAAAGTCATTGGCCAGATTGGCGTGGGCCTCATTGTGGGTGGCATTCTTTATTTTTCGAATGATGTGGTAGTGCATAAACGCGTTTCAGCAAACTATAAGTTGCAGGCTGATGAGCGTTTTGTGACCCACGAGCACTCCCAAAATGCCGGTGAAAACTACAAATGGATCCGCACTGACGACATGACTACCACTATTCCTTTTTTCAAAGGCAATGAATTCAATTACAATTGGCTCATTGGCGATGTCAATAAGTCTTACGGTTGGCTAATTTTTATCCCTATCGTCATTTTTATTGTCATTGCGGTATCAAATGGCGCCAACATGACCGATGGCCTCGACGGTTTGGCAACTGGCACTTCAGCCATAGTAGGCTTGGCCTTGGCTGTTTTGGCTTACGTGAGCTCACACGCCAAATTTGCCGACTACCTCAACGTAATGTACATTCCGGAGGCCGAAGAACTCGTGATTTTTATTGCTGCTTTTGTGGGCGCTTGCGTGGGCTTTTTGTGGTACAACGCTTTTCCAGCCCAAGTTTTTATGGGTGACACCGGTAGCTTGGCTCTTGGTGGCATCATTGCGGTATTTGCTATTGCCATTCGCAAAGAGCTCCTCATTCCTGTATTGTGCGGCATTTTCCTCATAGAAAACGTATCTGTAATGTTGCAGGTGGGCTACTTTAAGTTCACCAAACGGCAATACGGCGAGGGCAGGCGCATTTTCTTGATGGCACCGCTGCATCATCACTATCAAAAAAAGGGCATTCATGAAGCAAAAATCGTTGCCCGCTTCTGGATTGTAGCAGTGCTCTTGGCTGTTGTCACGATTGTAACCCTCAAATTGCGATAAGATGGAAGCCCAAAATCGCTTGCTTGTTATTTTAGGTGCCGGAGAATCTGGCGTCGGGGCAGCTATTTTGGCCAAGGCGAAAGGATGGCGTGTTTTCGTGTCTGATGGCGCAAATATAAAACCTTCTTTTCAACAAGAATTAAATGAACAGCACATCGCTTTTGAGTCAGGTTCACATGATTTATCTCGAATTCTTTGCGCCGATTTAATCATCAAATCGCCGGGAATTCCTGAAACGGCTGCCATTATGCAAGCGGTTCGCGAAAAGGGAATTCATGTCGTTTCTGAAATTGAATTTGCAGGATATTATTCTAAGGCCAAGCATATTTGCATTAGCGGAAGCAACGGCAAAACTACAACCACCATGTGGTGTTATCACATGCTGAAAAAAGCAGGTCTGAATGTGGGTCTTGCAGGCAATGTAGGGCAGAGTTTTGCAAAGCAAGTGGCTACTGAGCATTTTGATTACTATGTTTTGGAGCTCAGTTCTTTTCAGCTCGATGACATGTTTACTTTAAAAGCAGATATCGCCATTCTCACGAACATTACCCCAGATCACCTCGATCGTTACGCTTACCAAATGCAAAATTATGTGAACGCTAAATTTCGCATTCTTCAAAATCAAGGCGCTGCAGATTACTTCATTTACAATGCAGACGACGCCATTATTACCGCACAACTTGAGCAAGTGCAAACCAGCGCTCAATTGGTGCCTTTTTCCATTCAAACGCCACAACTAAATGGTGGCTACGCAGATCAGCAACAACTATACATCAACATAAACAAACAACAACTCACCATGTCTATCCACGAATTAGCTCTAAAAGGGAAGCACAACACCCAAAATGCGCTTGCTGCAGGAATTGCTGCAAGGCTCGTTGAAATCCGCACCGATATCGTGCGCGAAAGCCTAGAAGATTTTGTCAATGTCGAGCACCGCATGGAGTTTGTAGCCAAAGTCAATGGCATTGAATTCATCAATGACTCAAAGGCCACGAATATCAACGCCGCTTGGTTTGCGTTAGAATCAATGGAAAAACCGACCGTCTGGATTGTAGGTGGTGTCGATAAGGGCAATGACTACAGCGAATTACTCGATTTAGTGTCTCAAAAAGTGAAGGCAATTGTCTGCCTTGGCCTGGATAATCAGAAGATTATTGAAGCCTACAAAGATAAAGTGGAGGTTATTGTTGAGGCGAAATCTGCGCATGAAGCGGTTTCGTTTGCTTATCAGCTCGCCAAAAATGACGACACCGTTTTGTTGTCTCCGGCTTGCGCTAGTTTTGATTTGTTTAGCAGCTACGAAGACCGCGGTCAGCAATTCAAACAGGCCGTCCGCATGTTATAAATGCCACTATGAGAACCTATCTATCTTATCTGAAGGGCGACCCCGTTATATGGATCATTACTTTGTTAATGATGGCTTTTTCGTTGGTTACCGTGTATAGTTTTGTGCCTATTTTGATCAAAATAGAAGGTGGTTCTCCGTTTTTGTATCTTTTCAAGCATTTGATTTACGTGGTCCTGGGGTTTGCAGGCATGTATGCCATTCATCGCGTGCCTGCCAAGTACATTAGTCAGTTGGCTAAGTTTGCTTATTATTTGGGCTTGACACTTCTTATCTTTACTTGGTTTTTTGGCGCCCAAGTGAACGGTGCCGGCCGCTGGATTCGCATTCCTTTTATCAACCTCACGTTTCAATCTTCCGACTTTGCCAAACTGGCACTGCTCATTTATTTGAGCAAGTTGTTGGTTAAAAAGCAGCCAAAATTTGACAATTGGCGAGAAGGTATTTTTCCATTATTGATCCCCATCGGGGCCGTTTGTTTACTCATTTTAAAGGACAACTTCTCCACTTCAGCCATGGTGTTTATGTTGAGCATGCTCCTGCTTTTTATTGGTCATGTTCCACTTCTGAAGTTGTTTTCAATTGCGGGTGTTGGGCTGGGTTTGGTCTTGCTCATTGTTGGTTTGCACATTGCGATTCCTCAAGCTAAGATTTTGCCGCGCTACGATACCTGGATGAACCGCATCAATAACAGAGTAGATGCCAAAGACCAAAGCATAGAAAGTTTACAGGCCAACCAACAGGCCAATAACGCCAAATTAGCCATTTCGGTGGGTGCTGTTTTCGGACAAGGCGTTGGCGATGGCAAGCTCAAAGAATTTTTGCCCGAAGCTTATGCCGATTTCTACTACGCCACTTTTGTAGAAGAATTCGGTTTTGTATCTGCTTTGATACTCGTACTGATGTACCTGATCTTGTTATTTCGCATGATCCGCTTTGCACTCAAAACCCAAGACCTCTTTCAAAGCTATGTAGCAATGGGTATCGGTATTCATTTGCTTACACAAGCGAGTGTAAATATGTTGGTATGCACTGGCGTGTTTCCGGTAACTGGTCAAAACATGCCTTTTTTAGCAATGGGGGGCTCGGCTTTGGTTATGGCTTGCATTTCCATTGGCGTGGTGCAGTCATTTGCCAAAGAACTTCCCAAAAACGAACAAGAGAATCAATTTGCTAGCCCAGTACAAAATGAAATTGACTAAAATCATCATCTCTGGAGGCGGAACAGGCGGTCATATTTTTCCTGCGCTGGCCATTGCCGACGAAATCAAGCGCCGAAATGAGGCTGCCGATATTTTATTTATCGGTGCCGAAGGAAAAATGGAGATGGAAAAGGTGCCCCAAGCGGGTTATCCGATCGTAGGTTTGCCCATTGTTGGTTTTCAGCGCAAACTGACGCTTAAAAATTTATTATTGCCATTTAAGTTGCTCCAAAGCTTACTCAAGGCATTTGTGGTGATCCGTCGCTTCAAACCAGAACTGGTCATTGGGGTAGGTGGTTATGCGAGTGGCCCCACTTTACAAGTGGCGCAATTACTTGGAGTACCCACTTTGTTGCAAGAGCAAAACTCTTTCCCTGGCAAAACCAATCAAATTTTAGCGCGCAAGGCCAAGGCAATTTGTGTCGCTTACCCGGAAATGGCTAAGTTTTTTGAAGTTTCAAAAATACAACTTACGGGCAATCCGGTACGCGCAGCCTTGCTCCAAAACCTAGATACAAAAAAACAAGAAGCAGCCGAATTTTTTGGTTTGGATGTCGACAAGCCCACGTTTTTTGTCATGGGAGGGAGCCTTGGCGCCCGAACCCTTAACAATGCGCTGCGCTCGTCACTTTCGGTGTTCGGCCAAACAAATGTGCAGGTGATTTGGCAGTGTGGAAAATCTTATGAGCAAGAACTCGCAACGTTTCAAAGTACTTTACCTGCTAACGTAAAAGTATTTGCGTTTATCCAAAGAATGGACCTCGCCTATGCTTTGGCTTCAGTCATTGTTTCTCG
This sequence comes from Flavobacteriia bacterium, assembly GCA_004295165.1. Lineage (GTDB taxonomy): Bacteria > Bacteroidota > Bacteroidia > Flavobacteriales_D > Crocinitomicaceae > UBA952. The sequence goes on along the minus strand of RDZL01000168.1, from coordinate 1,613 downwards.
CGCAGGTGCACTATCCGTGAGCGAACTCGCGTTGGTGGCCAAGCCTGCAATTTTAGTGCCCTCACCAAATGTAGCCGAAGACCACCAAACTAAAAATGCCCGTGCACTAGTTGAGCGCAGTGGTGCTCTGTTGGTGACCGATGCGCAGGCTCAAGAAAAATTAGTGCCCTTAGCGCTAGAGCTCCTCGAAAATGCTGCACAGCAGCAAGCGCTGTCTGAGGCCATGAAAACAATGGCGCTGCCCAATGCCACAAAAGAAATTGTAGATGTTTGTCTGAAAGTAGCCAAAGTATGAAACAGTTAGCAGCTTTTGATCGGGTCTATTTTGTGGGTATTGGCGGCATTGGTATGAGTGCGCTGGCACGCTTTTTCAAATTCACGGGCAAGCAAGTAGCAGGTTACGACAAGGTAGAAACAGTGCTCACGCAGCAACTTGCAGAAGAAGGAATGGCTATTCATTATGAAGATTTAGCCAACGAAATACCTTCCGATTACCGTTCCCCTGAAAACACATTGGTGGTCTACACGCCTGCCATCAAAGCGCTTGGTGAACTTACTTTTTTTCAAGAAAAGGGTTTTCAAATCATGAAACGTGCCGAAGTACTTGGCGCTCTGACGCAAACCTACAAAGGGCTTTGCGTGGCCGGAACCCACGGCAAAACAACAACGAGTTCCTTATTGACCCATCTTTTGACCGAAATTGAAGTAGGTTGCACCTCATTTTTAGGCGGAATAGCCAGTAATTTTGAATCCAATTTAGTGCTGCACGCCGAAAGTCCGTATGCAGTCATCGAGGCCGACGAATTTGACCGCAGTTTTTTACAGCTCTCCCCATTTGCAGCAATTGTGACGGCTGCAGATGCCGATCACCTAGATATTTACGGGAGTGAAGATGCTTTTGTGGAGGGTTTTAGGCAATTCACCATGCGCGTCGATCCGAAAGGGTTTTGCATTCAAAAAGAAGGTCTTCAGCTCCAGAGTTTGGCCCCTATTTATACTTATGCAATTGATTCACAGACAGCAGATTATAGTTTTTTAAACCTGCGCTACGCAAACGGTTTTCAGGTGGCAGATTTGAAAATTGGCGCGCAATTATACAAAGGCTTTGAATTGGGTTTGCCCGGTATTCACAATGCAGAAAACGCACTTGGTTGTATCGCTTTACTCGATTGTTTGGGTTTTGATGTGGCGCTGCTCCGGCCTGCGCTCAAAAGTTTTAAAGGTGTCAAAAGGCGTTTTGAATACCATTTGCGCAGCACCGACTTGACGTACATTGATGATTACGCACATCATCCAACAGAAATTGATGCTTTTTTAAAATCATTGAAGTCGATGTATCCGAGAAGAAAATTGACTGTCATTTTTCAACCTCATCTATTTACACGCACACGCGATTTTGCCGAAGGGTTCTCAAAAAGTTTGAGCCTAGCCGATGAAGTGTTACTGATGGACATCTACCCGGCTCGCGAACTTCCTATACCAGGCGTTACTTCAGACATGCTTTTCAAAAACATTACCAGTCCTGTGAAAATACGTTGCGATAAGAAGGACATGTTGAGCAAGTTGGAGGATCTGAATATTGAGGTATTGGCAACCGTGGGCGCAGGTGACAT
>RDZL01000167.1 GCA_004295165.1 Flavobacteriia bacterium | reverse complement strand
AAGAAGAGCGTGCGGTTTGCTTGGCCATTTTATTGCACGATATCGGTCACGGCCCCTTTAGCCATGCGCTCGAGTACGACATCGTTTGCGGCGTAAGTCACGAACAAATCTCAGCCTATTTCATTGCCGAACTTACCGTTGAGTATGGTCAAGACCTCGCTTTGGCACTTGAAATCTTCAAAAACGAATACCACCGACCGTTTTTACACCAATTGGTTTCTAGTCAGCTCGACATGGACCGCCTAGACTACCTCAACCGCGATAGCTTTTATTCAGGAGTTTCGGAGGGTGTAATAGGCAGCGAACGCCTTATCGAGATGCTGAATGTGCATGAAGGGCATTTGGTGCTCGAAGAAAAAGGGATTTATTCGGTAGAAAAATTCATCGTGGCGCGCCGCCTCATGTACTGGCAAGTGTATTTGCACAAAACGGTGGTGGCAGCTGAGTTCATGCTCATTCATGCCCTGCGTCGCGCCAAAGAATTGGTCAAGGCCGGCACGCCTTTGTTTGCCAGTCCATCCTTGCACTTCTTCTTGTCTCAGGATATCAAAAGCGAGCACTTCGAGCAAGACCCTATCGTGTTGACGCATTTTGCGCGCCTCGACGACTACGACATCTGGGGTGCCATTAAAGTTTGGCAATTTGAACCCGATTATATTTTGGCAACGCTTTGCTCTGGTTTGGTGAATCGCCAATTGTTCAAAATCGAAATTTCCAAGACGCCTTTCAGCGCAGAGCGCATTGCAGCCGTAGAGCAGCGCATTCGAGAAGAGCACCAATTAACAGCCCAAGACCTTCCATATTTTATATATTCGGATCGCCTGACCAATAAAGCCTACAACGAACAAAAGCAAAATATCAATTTGCTCTTGAAAAATGGCAGTATCCTAGATTTATCCAAAGCTTCTGACAACCTCAATATTTCGGCGCTTTCTACACCTGTGGAAAAGTACTTTTTGTGTTACCCGCGTTAGTCGGCGCCTTTAGAGGGTTTGTTGAGACTTAATGATCACCGTTTTGTTGAGAACGGCTGATGTCGGGATGGTGATGAGGTCACCTTCAGGTGACTTGATGTACATGAAAAAGAAGCTCAAATCGATAAGTTCTCCTTCGGTATCAAACTCTTTGTCATAAATGCGCACGGTTTCGCCTATTTTGAGCGGATGGTTGAAGTACAAAATGAGACTCGCCGTAATGTTCGATAAAATAGACCAGTTGGCAAAAAAAGCGATTCCAATGACCGTAATGGTGGAGGTGAAGAAAACCAAAAGATCTTGGGTTTCAATGTTCCAAATCGCGGCGTAAATCAGGATGAAAAAAATAGATAAAAACAGGTTGATGATGCGAATAGAAACGCGTTTTCTCTTGATGTCTCCTTCGAATTTGACTAAAAAACGTGTAACGGCCTTGCCTGCAAAAAAACGAATGAGGAGTGTAATGGCAAGTAAGACAAGTGATTTGATGGCGTGTTGGTAAAAAGTATCCATGGCTTTGTTTTAAAATGGGTGGCTTAATCTATTGTTCGGAACGTTTGGCGCGCTCCCAATAAAGGTCGAGTTTTTCTAGGCTTTGGTCTTGGGCTAATAAACCGTCTTGGGCTAAAAGTTGCTCCATTTCTTGAAAGCGCTTGATGAATTTCTGATTGGTTTTAGCCAAGGCATTTTCGGGTGAGATTGCTAAGAAACGCGCGTAGTTGACCAAAGAAAACAACACGTCTCCAAATTCAGCTTCGATATGTTCGCTCTTGAGGTCAATTTCTACCTTGAGTTCGGAGAGTTCTTCTTGGACTTTGGCCCAGACGTCTTCGGCTTTTTCAAATTCAAAACCGATGCCTTTCACTTTTTCTTGAATGCGCGTCGCCTTTACCAACGCAGGAAGCGAGGCTGGAACGCCTTCTAAAACTGATTTTTTGCCTTCCTTGAGCTTGAGTTTTTCCCAGTTGGCTTTAACGGTTTCTTCGTCATCGGCCTTTACATCTCCGTAAATATGAGGGTGGCGGTAGACCAATTTATCGCAGATCTTATGGAGGACGCTTTCCACATCAAACAAACCTTGTTCGCTGCCGATTTTGCTATAAAATACTAAGTGCAAAAATAAATCGCCCAGTTCACCTTCCAAGCTCGGATAGTCTTTGTCGGTGATGGCATCTGCCATTTCGTAAGTTTCTTCGATGGTCAGCTGACGCAGGGTTTCAAAGGTTTGTTTTTGATCCCAGGGGCACTGCTCGCGGAGTTCATCCATGATTTGCAGCAAGCGGGAAAAGGCAAGTAAACGTGGGTCCATAGTACAAAGTTAGCAGTTGAAACGAGCTTTTCATTAATTTTGACCATGCGCCCGATTTACTTTTTGTTATGCTCCCTTTGTTTGAGTTGCAAAGTTTTTGCTCAGCCCGGTTTTGAATACCGTCAAAAACTTGGTTTTTTGCTTGCCCATCGCAACCTCATGGACCACCTTCCTCAGGCACCGGCTGTAGCTGGCGAATTCTCCTACATTTACCGCACGGCTGCTGCCAAGCAATGGCATCAGGCTTATCGCCAGCCTTTAGTGGGTGGTACGCTCTTCTTTGGTTCGGTTGGCAACAACCAAGTGCTCGGACGATTTTTAGGCCTCTACGGTTTTGTGGAGTTGCCGCTAGTGAAGCAAAAACATTACCGCCTCGATTTCAAGTTTTCTACTGGTTTGGGTTACACCAACAAGCCCTTTGATCCGCTGCTCAATCCTGAAAATGTAGCAATTGGTTCGCGGGTCAATGCCTTGATGTGTTTTGCACTCAAGCAAAGTTGGCGTTGGAACAACACCGCACTCACTTTTGGGATCGACATGACCCATTTTTCAAATGCGAGTTACCAAATGCCCAACCTCGGTATCAATGTGCCCTATTTATCCTTGGGAGTGCAGCGCTTTTTTGAAGAGCCCGCTACTGAACAAAAGCAAACAGAGCTCAAACGACCTGACCTCACTTTTGGCGCAACAGCTATTATCAGCGCCAAAGAAATGCGTCCAGTTGGAGTGGGGCGCTATCCGGTTTATGCGGGCAATCTTTTTGCGCGCAAATATTTTGGTCCAAAAGGAGGTTTGGAGGCGTCTTTGGACGTGATTTATAAACTGGGTTTGTTGTCGCATCCGAGTTATCCGCAAGCGGCTGCGCTTGATCCTTTACAACTTGGTCTTTTCGTGGGTTACGTGCAAACTTTTGACCGCTTGCACTTCATTTATGGTGCGGGCGTATACCTGCGCGATGTGCTACAACCCGATGAGTCTTTGTACATTCGTTTAGGCAGTCGTTTTGCACTGACCAAGCAGCTAGAGGCCCTCATGACACTCAAAACCCATTATGCCAAAGCAGACTACATGGAATTTGGTTTGGCTTATCATTTCTAAGATGCGATACTTGAGCTACATATCGGTATTGTTGGTTTGCTGGGCTTGTCAGAAAGCGCCGGAACGCAGCTGTTGGAAAGATACTGGCCCGATTGAAATCACACAGTTGCCTTTGGATTCTTTTAGCTTTTTGCACGTGCATCCGCACATGGAAGTCGTGCTTGTTCATGACTCCCTCAATTTCGTAGAATGGCAGGCAGGCCAAAACTTAAAGTCCTTTTTGAGTGCAACAATTGAAAACGACACCTTGCAACTATACAATCGCAACCGCTGTGGCTTTTTGAGGTATCGGCAGGGTGATGTAAAAGTTGTGGTGCATTATCAAACGCTGAAAGAATTGCACCTCGACAACAGTGAAACAGTCAGTACTTACAACAAATGGACCCAAGACGACGTGCTCATTTTTCTCAAAGAAGGAGTGGGTAAAGTCATTGTAACGCTCAATGCCCAAAAGGTAACGGTGCGCAACAATTACGGTTGGCAAAACCTACGACTTAGTGGAACTGTTGGTGCACTTTTTGTAGATCTCGACGGCTCTGCTGCGCTTGAAGCACCCGCTTTACAAGTGCAAGATTCTATTTCTTTTCGCAGTGCGTCTGCGCTTTCTAGTTGGCTGCGCCCCGATCAGATTTTGCTCAAAGCGCAGCTTTATGGAGCGGGTAACTTGTATTATTCCAAAACCCCAGCGACGCTGCTGAAAACCGAATATGGCACTGGGAAGGTGCTCCCCAAATAACCCAGTCTCATCCTATGAAAAATTTTTGTATTCTTTTCCTTTCAGCCTGTTTCATTTTTGGAGCACAAGCACAATTTGCGTTATCCGGGACCTACGACACCTATGCTGCGCTATCCAAAAAAGGCATTTCAAGTTTGCCGTTCATGGTCTCTCATGCCAAAATCGGAACCTACGACATCAATTTGCTCGAAATCGAATTGGCCTACACCCAAAATCATTTTAAATTGCAATTTTCACCTGCGATCGGTTCCTATATGCAAAACAATTATGCAACGGAAACACCGTATCGTCGCTTTATTTACGAAAGTTATTTGCAGTACAAAAAAGGCAAAACTGAGCTGGCATACGGAACTTTTAGTTCGCCATATACCCAAGAAACACCTCGCGGCGTTGATCAGTTGAATGCCACGAGAAGCTTAGCGGCAGAATATGTGCCGTACTACGTTTCAGGCCTGCGCTGGACGCAGCAGTGGAAGCCAAATTTCAAGTCGCAATTTTTCATAACCAATGGCTGGCAAAGACTTGTCTTTTCGGGGCAAAGGCCTAGCTTGGGCTTGTTGTTTCAATGGGAATTCAAAAAATGGAAGTGGAATTGGAGTCATTTTTATGGCGATGTTGCGCCAATTGGCAAATTAACGCCCGAACTTGGCCTCAACCGTTGGCGTTTCTTTCAAGAACTCAATATGGCTTATCAATTGCAACGCTGGACCCTGCAATCTTGTGTTTATGGGGGTGCACAAAAGCGCAACGGAGACAATAACTTGTTTTTATGGGGGCAGGCCAATTTGCAAGCGGCGTATGCCCTTCATCCGAAGTTGAATTTAGTGGGTAGAGCTGAGCTTATATACGACCCAAAGCAGGTTGTTTTTGCTTATGATACTGGTGCTTTTGGCTCTTTATCAGTGGGTTGGCAGTATGGCATAACGGCAAATTTACAAGTAGCTCAAGAATTTCGATATTTTAAGGGTAAACAGACGAATATCCCTGTTTGCTACAGCTTTTTGCGCCTGAAATTTTAGTATTTTTGGGGCTAAACTCAGACCATGAAAATCCTGTCCTTTAACGTCAACGGCATACGCGCGGTGGTTGGCAAAAACTTCATTACAGACATGCAGGCCCAGGCCCCAGACGTCATCTGTTTGCAAGAAACCAAAGCTACCCCGGAACAAGTTGCTGCAGCCGTTGCACCGCTAACTGACTACCATGTATACGCCAATTCCGCAGATAGAAAAGGCTATTCAGGCACCGCTATTTTAACGAAAGTGGCACCCTTGTCGGTTACCTATGACATCGGTATGCCGGATCACGACACCGAAGGCCGTGTCATTTGCGCTGAGTTTAGCAACTTTTACCTCGTTACGGTTTATGTGCCCAATTCGGGCAGCGAACTCCTGCGTTTAGGCTACCGCCAAACCTGGGATGCCGCATTTTTAAACTACCTTAAAAACCTCGAAAAAAGCAAGCCAGTTGTGGTTTGCGGTGATTTCAACGTAGCGCACCAAGCCATCGATTTGGCGCGCCCCAAAGAAAACTACAACAAAGCTGCAGGCTATATGCAAGAAGAAATTGACGGCATGAATGCATTTGTAGGCGCTGGTCTTTTGGATAGCTTCAGAGCGCTTCACCCTGAACAGGTCAAGTATTCTTGGTGGAGCTACAGAGCGGGTGCCCGCGAGAAAAACGTAGGCTGGCGCATTGATTACTTCTTGATCAGTGAGGCGTTTATTCCAAAGCTTCAAGAAGCCTTTATTCTCAATGATGTTTTTGGCTCAGACCACTGCCCGGTAGGGGTTGTTATTGCTTAACATCGCCCATGCAACACCTCAAAGATACTTTCAAGCACAAGGGCCGGCGCAGGCAGCTCATCGAAGAATTAGCCCAAATGGGTATTCAAGATCAGCGTATTTTAGCAGCTTTTGATGCCACACCCCGTCATTTTTTCCTAGACCTCGCCTTTGACGAGCAAGCCTACACCAACATGGCCTTCCAAATTGGCTCTGGTCAAACCATTTCACATCCTTACACCGTCGCTTTTCAGACTGAATTACTCCAGCTCGAAAAAGGCATGAAAGTGCTGGAAATTGGCACCGGATCCGGTTTCCAAACCTGCATTCTTTGTCAACTCGGTGCAAGAGTTTACTCAATTGAACGCCACCAGCCCTTGCACGCCAAAGCCAAGCAAATGCTCGACTTCTTTCGGCTCAACGCCAATTTGTCTTTTGGAGATGGTTACAAAGGCAACCGCGTATACGCACCCTACGACCGTATTCTGGTCACATGTGGCGCCCCTGAAATCCCTTCCGTCTTGCTCGAACAACTCAAAGTGGGTGGCCTCATGGTGATTCCAGTCGGGGAAGGCGCCGAGCAAAAAATGCTCTGTATCCACAAAACATCCGAAACGAGCTATAGCTCCGAAGAATTTGGTACTTTTAAATTCGTTCCGATGTTAGAACGCACTGTTAAATAACGATATGCAAGTTTTACTCATAGACGATGAACGCGCCATTCGCCGAGCGCTCCGAGAAATCCTAGAATTCGAGGGCTGTGTTGTAGAGGAAGCCGAAAACGGCACTCAAGCGCTGGACAAATTAAAAACGCAGTCCTACGATTTGATTTTTTCGGATATCAAAATGCCGCAAATGGATGGCCTTGAGTTACTCGATCAAATTTTGGCACTGGGTATTGAAACGCCCGTCATCATGATCTCTGGCCACGGCACTGTAGAAACAGCCGTTGGCGCCATCAAAAAAGGTGCTTTTGATTTCATTGAAAAGCCACTCGACCTCAATCGCATTCTTGTCCTCTTGCGCCAGGTCAAAGACCGCAATTTATTGGTACAAGAGACCAAGCAACTCAAGCAAGTCGTCAAAAAAATCAAAGGCTCAGCCATCATAGGCGACAGCCCAGAAATAGAAGCCATCAAGTCCATGATTGAGAAAGTAGCGCCGTCAGACGCGCGCGTGCTCATTACCGGAAGCAATGGCACCGGAAAAGAACTCGTAGCCCGTTCGCTGCACGAACTTTCTGTGCGCTGCAAAATGCCTTTTATTGAAGTCAATTGCGCCGCGATTCCAGCCGAACTCATCGAAAGTGAGCTTTTTGGACATGAAAAAGGTGCTTTTACGTCGGCCGTCAAAGACCGCAAAGGCAAGTTTGAATTGGCTTCTGGAGGTACGCTTTTCTTGGACGAAATCGGCGATATGTCTCTTACGGCTCAGGCCAAGGTACTGCGCGCCTTACAAGAAAACGTCATTCAGCGCGTTGGCGGCGAAAAAGACCTCAAAGTAGATTGCAGGGTACTGGCCGCTACCAATAAAGACCTCCGCGAAGAAATCAAAGCCGGGCGCTTTCGCGAAGATTTATACCATCGTTTGGCCGTCATCCTCATTCACGTGCCTTCGCTCAACGAGCGCAGGTCCGATATTCCGCAGCTTGTCGAGCACTTCATCAAACTGGTGTGCAACGAACACGGTATTGCCAAAAAAACCATTGATCCCGATGCGATTGAAGCACTTGCAGCCCTCAACTGGACAGGGAATATCAGAGAGTTGCGCAATATCATTGAGCGCTTAATTATCTTGTCTGATCAATGTATCAAGGCAGTAGACGTGAAGCGCTATGCCAACCCAAGCCATTAATTCGTAAATTCAACCCAAATTTTCAGCATGAAACCGTCTTTCAAAACTTTCTTACCGCACCTTGTTGCCTTGGTTCTTTTTGTGGCCTTGCCTTCCATTTACTTTTCTCCGCTTTTTGATGGCTATGCGCTCAAGCAAAACGACATCCGTCAATTTCAAGGGATGTCTAAGGAAATATTTGATTACCGCCTTACCCACGACAACGAGCAGCCCTACTGGACCAACGCCATGTTCTCAGGCATGCCAGCGTATCAAATTTCTGTGGAGCAAAACGCCAATTGGCTCACCAAGGTAGATCAGCTCATCAAGTTCGGCTTGCCGCGTCCAGTCGGCATTCTCTTCATCTCGATGCTCGGTTTTTATATCTTGGGCCTATGCTTGCGCATCAATCCTTGGTTGGCAATGCTAGGCGCAGTTGGTTATGGTTTCTCGACCATCAACATTTTGTATTTGGGTGCAGGCCACATGTCTAAAGTCAATTCAATTGCCTATATGGCGCCTGCTTTGGGTGGCTTATTGCTCGCTTTCAGAGGTCGTTGGTTATTGGGGTCAGCTATTTTTGCGCTCTTTTTAGGTTTGAACATCACGGCCAATCACCTCCAAATGACCTACTATTTGGCCTTCATTTTAGGAGCAGTTTCAGTTGCTGAGGTTCTTCGCATGGTCTTGTCCAAAAGTTGGAAACCGCTTGGCCTGAGTTTGGCAGGTCTTGCGTTGGCTAGTATTTTGGCTGTGCTCGCCAATGCGGGCTTGCTTTTCAGTACCCAAGAATACAGCAAACTCACTACGCGCGGCACCTCCGAACTCACCATCAAGCCTAAAGATGGTGGCTCCCAAGCCAAAGAAGGTCTCAACAAAGACTACATTTTAGAATACAACTACGGCAAACGCGAACTGCTTTCTCTCTACGCGCCAAACGCTAAAGGTGGTAAAGGCGACCTCATTGCCAATGATCCAGACGCCCTCGCCGATACCGACCCGACCTACGCCGAACAAGTTGGCCAAATGAATCACTACTGGGGTGGCCAGCGCATGAGCGGCGGCGCTTTCTATTTTGGCGTTGTGATGCTCGTATTTTTCATTCTCGGCTTGCTTTTTGTCAAGGACGCCCTGCGCTGGCCTTTCTTAGCCCTGAGTATCCTCGTGCTATACTTGGCCTCCAATCAAATGAATGCCTTCAATGATTTCTTCATCCATCAATTTCCGATGTACAATAAATTCCGCGACTCCAAAATGCTGTTGGTCTTGTGGCAAATAATGGTACCAACCATGGGCTTGTTGTTCCTAGACAAATTGGTGCGCAACGAAGGCTTGCTCGGGCAAAAGAAATATTGGTATGGCGCAATGGGTGGCTTGTTGCTCATCGCTGTCGTGCTTGTAGCCAGCCCGAGTTTATCTGGCAGTTTCATGACATCCGAAGAACTCAAGCAATTTGCAGATGCGAGCAAACAAGCTAAAGATGCAAGCCAAACTGCATTTTACCAAGGTATGCGCCAAGCGGTGATCGATGCGCGCATCACCATTTACAAAGCAGACATGCAGCGCTCCTTGTTCTTGGTCATTTTGGCCTTGGGTGTGGTGGTGCTTTTCTTGCGCACCCAAATGAACCGCATGGCCATTATTGGCATCACTGGTATATTGGTGTTGGCCGATCAAATGAGCGTAGCCAAGCGCTACCTCAACAACGACGACAGCACGGGAACTTACGCAGCATATCAAACCCTAGACGAAGCGAGTGTGCCTTATCCGGTTTCTCCCGCAGACATGAGCATTTTAAAGCAGGAAAAACCTAATGCGGCACTCGCACAAAAGCTACTGAGCGCATACGCCGACTTTGATTACTACAAAAACCTCACTGATCAATCTACACTAAATGCTTATGCCGCATTTGGTGCGCTCAATTTATCGAGCAATTACCGCGTGCTCAATGTCAATGGAACCATGGCTGAAACCAACACGAGCTTCTTCCACAAGAGCCTAGGCGGTTACCACGGTGCCAAACTCAAGCGCTACCAAGAATTTGTCGACTTCCATTTCCCGGCGGCGGTTCAAGCCTTTAGTGCGGCTATTAATACGGCTAAAAACGAAAAGTTCAGGACAATGGCACTTCCTGCCGACATCAGTCAAGAGCAGGCACAGCAAATATTTGACACCCTGAGCGTTTCAAGCATAGCACTTGGCGCTGAGGCAGAATACCTGAATATGCTCAATACGAAGTATGTCATTCTTAAACCCAACCAGCCGGCCATCTTGAATACCAATGCAAATGGGCCTGCTTGGTTTGTTTCAGACGTCAAAATGGTGAAAGACGCCAATCAAGAGATTATAGCTTCTGGTTCAAAAGCACTTTTGGATAGCAAGAAACAAGCGGTTGTGCATCAAGAATTCAAGTCGCAGCTCAATGGCTTAGGTCAAGATTCAAATGCGACTATTAAACTGTTGAACTACGATCCTACTGAATTGCGTTATGCATCCAATTCCAAGGCCAAGCAATTGGCTGTTTTCTCCGAGATATACTACCCAGCGGGTTGGAATTGTTACATAGATGGCAGGAAACCTGTAGCCAACCTGCGCGTCAATTATTTGTTGCGCGGTGTGGTGGTTCCGGCGGGCAAGCATGAAATTGTCTGGAAATTTGAACCTTTGAGCGTCCAATCTGGAAACACCCTTGCGAGTGTAGGTTCTGGTCTATTGTTGCTAGGCTTTCTACTAGCGCTATGGTTTACTTATAAGCACGCAATTCGTCCAGCGCAAGCACCCCAAAATTAGTGTTGTGCCAAGCGCGCTTGAGCTGCTTATGGTCATAAAGTAAATAACTCGGAAACACGCCTTCTGCGGCAAGCATCCAGCGCGTTGCGTCTATGCCACTTTTGAGTGCAATGCGATTGTGTAGCTTTCGTCTAAATATTTTCATTGCCTCCGGATCTTCCGATACAAAATAATATACGATGTGCAATTTGGTGTTTTGCTCAGCCAAACGGTTCATGACCGCTGCTGTTTGTTCGCAATAAGGGCAGCCAGGCAAGACCACTACTGCCAGTGTTGTTCCGCCAGGGATATCTTCTGGAAGCATTTTGGGAGCATACGTTGTATTGAAAACATCCGGCTGATAGATCGGGTAAAAGAAAAAATACAGGCTAAAGGGCATACTACATACGAGCGAGAGTACAATGAGCTTGAGCCACATACTTAACTTGATTTTCATCCAAATTTTGAACAAAAGGAAACCGAGTATCAGACAAATGATAAACGGGAGATACTTGGCAAGCGTCCAGCTCATGCCGATATCGAGTAGGAAATCTTCAAAAAGATTGGTCATGTCATTCTATGAACAAAGCGTTTCTAATAGCTGGTGCATTTTATTGGCAAGTTCGGCTCTGGAATAAGGCAAAAGCGTTTCTTTTCTGTTGGGCTTAACAGCACACATGTCCAAAACTTGTGGCCAAGGAACGGCCGTTTCGAACGGAACCATCAAGGTGCCTTCTTGTTCGTTTAAGATAGCAGCTGCATCGCCGTCTGCTGGGCCAATGGCCAAAATCGGTTGTTCACTCGCTAGATATTCGAATACCTTACCAGTAACGATGCCCTTCTGACTTTTGACGTTGTTGAGTGGCAAAAGCAACAAGCTACAAGAAGCAAGTTCTTCAATCACTTTTTCATGCGGAACAAAAGTCTCGAAATGGGTGTAGGATGTCAAGTGAAAGCGCTCTAAATCGCTGAGTACACTTGCATCTAGTGCGCCAATCAGGCGAATGCGCAGCTGTTTTGCAAAGTTAGGATTTTGCTCAACAAAAGCAGCAAGGCTCGCCCAAAGTTCAGTGGGGTTGCGGTCTTTATTGATCGAACCAGTGTGAAGGATCGTAAAATGAGGGTCCGGTTGCTGCACAAAACTTTGAAAATCTGTTGGCGCAAAGCCGTTAGAGATCAGGTGAATAGGCCGTTGGGCTAGCTTTTCCATTTGTGTTTGCATGTCCCGACTTACCACCACGAGTTCGTCTGCTTCTCGGAAAATACTGTGCTCGAGGCGCTTGTGTAAGCCAAGGCCCCATTTGGTGAGTGGGAGCTGTTCAAACCAATCGATTTGCGTCCATGGGTCGCGAAAATCGGCAATCCAAGGGAGTTTGGTTTGGCGTTTAAGACCACGTGCAATAAGATGCAGTGAATGTGGTGGCCCTGTGGAGATGATTGCAGCTACAGGGTTTTCTTGGATGTATCTGTGCAAGAAGCGCACTGAGGGGCCAATCCAGGCCATTTTGGCGTCGGGGATAAAAATATTGGCACGCAACCACATGGCACCTTTTTGTAGCCAAGAAGTTTTGGACTTCGGGTTCTCTTGTAAAAAACCGGTGTGGAGTTGTTTGCCTTTTTTACCACTGAGGCTTTTGTAGGCGTTCGTGGGTTCCCAAATTTTGCGCTTGAGCACCGTTGTTTTGGGGCCAACTAGCGCACTGAGCTTAGGGTCTTGAACGGGTGCCTCTGGATTGAGTGGTGTGTAAATAATGGGTTCCCAACCTAATTCTTCAAGATACCTGCTAAAATGCAGCCAGCGTTGAACGCCAGTGCCGCCACTGGGAGGCCAGTAGTAGGTGAGGATCAGGATTTTATTTTTCGCCACTCAGTTTATTTTGTAATACTTGGAGCGCTGCTGCTAGGCCAGCAGGGTTTTTGCCGCCGGCAGTTGCAAAGGCAGCTTGCCCGCCGCCGCCACCCTGAATGAGCGGCGAAACTTCGCGGATCCATTGTGCAGCATTCCAGTTGTTTTGTGCGGCAAGTGCTTCGTCGATAATGACGGTGAGCCCGCATTTGTCTGCGTCTTTATGTGCGAGTACACCCACAAAAGGTGCAAATTCTTGGCGCATTTGAAAGAGGATGTCTTTGGCGCTTGCGGCGTCGGTTTGGATCTCTTTGAACAAGAAGTGTAGGCCGTCTTGTGCTTGAACGTCATTTTTGAGTTCGTTCTTGAGGGCTTGCGCTTGCAGTTTGGCAAACTTTTCAATCTCCTTGCCCAGCGCAGTATTTTTTTGCTGCAACTCTTCAATGGCTTTGACGATATCGGCCGGTTTTTTGAGTAATGCTTCAATTTGCTCGAGTTGGGCTGCCTTATCTTTGTAGTAAGACATAGCGGCGTCTCCGGTAATGGCTTCGATGCGGCGTAT
>RDZL01000070.1 GCA_004295165.1 Flavobacteriia bacterium | reverse complement strand
TGTTGTTAAAGAAGAAATTTTAGGCAAAACTGGAAGAACAATTCCAAGTATGTTAGACTACCAACAACATATTTCAAAAGAGAGCATGTATAACACACCTCCAGTTTTCGCAGTGTACGTGACAATGTTAACATTGGAATGGCTAGATAATTTTGGTGGAGTTGCTGAAAAAGATGCGCGTTCTGATGCGCGTGGCAATACTGCTCAATTGCTGTTCGGCTCAATTTTCTGTACCATTGCCAATGAGCGGTGTTGTGTTGTTTGAGTAAAGGGATCAGCAAGCCGAGTACTGCATCTAAATCTTGAATGCCAAAGCGTGCAAATTTCTCTTTCGCATTGGCACGTTGGATTTGATTTTGCCAATATTTCTTAAGTTGATTTTCGAGTAATTGTATATCAAGGCCGGGCAAGCGCAGCCAGGTTTTTTCGAGTTTGCGCCATTTGCGCTGCCTGAACCAACCCGGAGCAGTAGCCGCCGCTTTCAAGAGGGCCCATTCTGCTGCGGTTGGCACTTGCTTCCATGCTTCGAGTGCTTGGAGGAGTTGTTCCTTTTGGCTACCAAGTTGTTGGTACTGATAAAGGCGTTTGAGTTGTAGTGCTACATCTTGATCGAGCAGTTCGCTGTAGGTCTGATATAACTTACCTTCAAATTGAATACAGCGCAAGCTTTGCTCCACAAATATGTCGAGTTCACCGCTATTTGCAATACCGTGGTTTTCTAGTAAGTCGGTGCTCCATTTTTGCCAATTGAGCCAATCTTGATTGAGGTCTTGGTTGTTGGCGTCTTGCCAATATTTTTGAAGAAAAGGAAGTACGGCAAGCGTTGATGCCTGAAAATTCTCGAGGAGTTGTTGCTTGCTTAGCCAAGCTTTCCAACGTTTTGTGGGTCTTGCGCTCGATTGGACAGGCGCCCCAAAAACTTGTAGTATTTCATCAAAACGCAGGGCGGTGTTGTGTTCAATTTGTTTGCGCTGTTCCCAGAAAGGGGCGCCGCGGAATGGAGGCTGTTGCGGGGTCGCAGCATCATTGCTGTCAGTTTGAAGCAAGCGCTCAAATTGAATCTGGAGTTGCTTATAGAACCCTGCTGTGGTATGGCTAGCGCTTAAAAATACACAACAATGGTCGAGCTGTTGTTGGGCCAATTTACCCAGCAATACTTCAAGTGCAACTGGCTTGTCGGCCACTACGAGTGCATTTTGCTGGTTCCCGACAGCTTGCCCAATAATATTGCTCAACACCACAGATTTTCCGGTGCCGGGAGGGCCGAAAATGACCTCAGACCCATATTGTACCTTTTCTACGGCCGCTTTTTGATCGGGATCCAAGGATGATATTGGCTTGAGCTCAGCGTTTTGCTTTGCCGACTCAGTTGTAAGGTTGTCTCCAATAATTTGATGTAGGGCAGCAGAGTAGCTTTTTGCCGTATTGAGTGCCTCCCATTCTTTGCGCAGTTCGTAGCGTTGCGGATGTAAGTTAGCGAGGCCTGAACGAGCGGTATACTGACTAAAAAGTTTGGTGTCAAGGACAACTTGAATGTAAGATGCTGGGTCTTTTAATTCAATATCAAAACCCAGTGTTTTTTGAAGCAGCACGCTGATAAACGGATTGACGAATTGCCTGTCGTCGTTGTCGATTTTTTGAGTCTGGTGGTGAATGGCGGTACATTCCCTCAAGAAAACAGGGGTTTGGATGCTTCTCTCGCCTTTTTGCCAAGTGAGTATACCTTCGAAGTGCACTAAGGCAAGCACGCCTCTTTCTCGTTCGATGCGCCGCACGTCTTTTAAAATTTGGCGCCCAATTGTTTGGTTTGTCCAGAGTTCGGCTTCGGTGGCAACAAAAGCGTTGTCTGGTAGGTCAATCAATGGGTCGTTTGACCTAAGTTGCAACAACTCAGCCTCCCAAACGCCCAGAAATTCTTGAACCAAATCAGACATGTGGTAAAGTTAGCACCAATCCATCGAATAAAAAACCTAAATTTGGGTCACAACTAGACCTATGAAAACACTTCTACTCAGCCTATTTTTGTCGCTAGCAGGCCTCTTCTCTGCACAAATTACCCTACAAGTCAACGACTTCGCTACAGCTGCCGACACCGTTCGCTGGAGCCTTGCCAACCCTATTGCGATCGACCTTCAGAACACAGGTGCCAACGCCACCTGGGACTTCTCTCAACTCTCTGCTCAAAGCCAAACTTTGGTCGATTACAATCCAATTGGCTTTGGTTCCTTGCTTATTTTGGCTACTTATGGGCCCATCGCCTCAACGCCCTACAAAGCCACTTATTTCAACCTCACTAACGATCTACCTATCGATCAGTTTTCAGCATTTTTACCCAT
>RDZL01000166.1 GCA_004295165.1 Flavobacteriia bacterium | reverse complement strand
CTAAGATTACGCTAGATGTCGACGCCATCAATTACGAAGATGGTACACCGCGCATTCACGTTAGCGCTGAAACAATGGCCAGTGACCTCAACTGGAATGTAAATGGTACGGTCATCAACAGAAAGAACAAAAGCTTTGACCTCTTGGCCTATAAAGGGCAAACCTACACCATCACCGCTGAAGGCCAATTAGATGGCTGCAAGAGCAGCGAAACCATCAGAATTACGACCAACGAAGACTACAACTTACTTGCAGTCAATGCGTTTAATCCACAATCCAGAGACGAGCGCAATGCGACTTTCATGCCATATGCGCTTACCATCCGAGACGTCCAATTTAATATGGTCATCCTCGACCCGGACAACGGCGCAGTAATTTTTAAAAGTTCGGATGCTCAAAACGCTTGGGATGGCATCGATCAACGCACAGGGCAAATGGTTCCAGCGAACAAAGCTTTCATTTGGAAAGTAGTTTTGCAAGAAACCCTTCCGGGAGAAAAATCGACGTATTCAGGCACAATCGTTCGGATTTAGCCCCTGACAACTCAGCGGAATTGCTTACTTTTGTTCAGCACGAACCAACGTGAGCCCGCATGAGCATCATCAACTTACTGCCCGATCATATCGCCAACCAAATTGCCGCCGGAGAGGTCATTCAAAGACCTGCCTCGGTTGTCAAAGAATTGCTTGAAAACGCCGTAGACGCGGGCGCCACACAAATTCAGTTGGTCGTTAAAGACGCCGGCAAAACACTCATTCAGGTGCTAGACAACGGCAAAGGCATGGATGCCCAGGACGCCGAAAAGTGTTTTCTGCGCCACGCCACCAGTAAGCTTCAGACCGCAGCCGATCTTTTTGCATTGCAAACCAAAGGTTTTCGAGGAGAAGCACTTGCTTCTATTGCCGCCATCGCCCACGTAAGCCTCAAAACCAAGCAAACCGACAACGAGACCGGCATCCAAATCGATATCGAAGGCAATCAAATCAAAAACAAGCAAGAAGTCATTTGTCAGCAAGGTGCTTCTTTTGAAGTCAAAAACCTTTTTTATAATGTACCTGCTCGGCGCAATTTCTTGAAAAGCGATGCCATCGAGCTCGGTCATATCCAAACCGAATTTGAACGCGTAGCGCTCGCTCATCCAGAACTACAGTTTAGTTTTCAGCACAACGGGCAAGATATCCTGCAACTACCAGCAGGCAACAGCCGCATGCGCATAGCAGCTATTTTTGGTAAGGGCAGCAATGAAAAACTCGTTCCCATAGAAGAACAAACCGATATCGTGCGCGTTCGTGGCTATGTCGGCAAACCTGAAATGGCCAAAAAAAGCAGAGGCGAACAGTATTTATTTGTCAATGATCGCTTTTTCAAAGATCCTTATTTTCATCATGCCATTACAAAGGCCTATGACGGCATGATCAGCGAAAAACACCACGCGAGCTACTGTATCTTCTTGGAAGTAGATCCGCACAAAATTGATGTGAACATCCACCCGACCAAAACTGAAATCAAATTCGAAGAAGACCGCTTTATCTATTCAATTTTACTGAGTAGCGTAAGGCAAGCGTTGGGCAAACACAACATCTTTCCTACCCTAGACTTCGAGTCAGAAAGTGCTTTTGACGTACCCTCGGAGGTCAGAAAATCAGAACCCGTAGCGCCGCAAATATTGATCAATCCGTCATACAACCCTTTTCAGAGCACGGTGCATCAAAAGGCAACAAACAGCGGCGGCTCAAAAAACTACAGTGCAGCCCTGCAACAAGAAGGCTTCGGCAGCACCCCTCCTAGCCCAGAAGATTGGCAGCAATTCTATCAAATTGAGGAGCAGACGCCGACCGAAAACCAACAAATTTTTGAAGAAGAGGCTGCAGCGAAGCAGTTTCTACTCCACGACAAATACCTTGTAAGCCCCACCAAGTCGGGCTTCATGATCATCGATATCCGTCGCGCTAAAAACCGCATGCTTTTCGATGAACTCATCCAACATTTTGTGTCACAGCCCTTGGCCTCTCAACAATTGCTCTTTCCGATCGAAAGAACTTTAGCCAAAGAAGCCAAACTTACTTGGCAAGGGCAAAAAAGCCTATGGAACCAATTAGGCTTTGCGTTTGAGCTCGATACAGACCAACTGCAAATCATGGCTGTTCCGTCCCTACTTTCTGCTCTTGATTTGGAAACGTGCCTTGATGAACTCACCGATGCGGCAACCTATTCAGACATAGAAAGTGGCGATGTCGCGCATTTTATTGTCGCTAAACTCGCGCTTTTGGGTGCTAAAAACTTCAGGCTCCAACACCACGAAGAAGTAGAGCACTTTATAGACACCCTTTTTCAGTGTCCGCAACACACCACCACCCCCAATGGGAAACCCATAATGTTCACTTTGGGCTTTGATGAATTAGCCAAAAAACTATAACCATGTTTCAGAATATTCCTCAAGTCACTAAAAATATTTTACTGCTCAACATCGCTTTTTTTGTAGCGAGTTTGGTACTCAAAAGCCAAGGCATAGACCTTGAGATGTCACTAGGTGCACATTATGTCAATTCACCTTTCTTTGAACCATACCAAGTGGTGACGCATTTTTTCATGCACAGCGCAGATAATTTCTTGCATATCTTCTTCAACATGTGGCTCTTCGTCACGCTGGGCGCCTACCTAGAAAACATATGGGGAGCCAAACGCTTTTTCATTTTTTACCTCGTAAGTGCCATGGGTTCTTTTGCACTCTATAACATGATTGGCTTTATAGAAATCATGCAACTGAAGTCTATGCTAGCGCAACAATTCGACCTCGAACAATTCGATTTCTACCTCAAGCACCGCGTGAATGTAAATGGCGATTTAGTTGGGCAAATCAGCACTTACCTCACGGACAATCAAATCCGCGTGACGCCCAACTTAGAAAACTACCTTCAAAAATCGATTACCCCAATGGTTGGTGCTTCTGGAGGTGTATTTGGCATCATGACCGCCTTTGCTATTTTATTCCCCAATACAGAATTCAGGCTGTATTTTTTCATACCTGTAAAAGCAAAGTATCTTGTTTCCGCATACTTTTTATGGGAATTGTATCTTTCATTTCAGCACCAAGCCGGTGACAACGTAGCGCACCTCGCCCACATCGGAGGCGCTGTAGCCGGAGCCATACTCGTCTTGGTTTGGCGCAAAAAAGACCGTTCAAACTTCTGGTGATGAATCCTTTGATTGAACAAATAAAGGCCCAATATAGAGGGGGTAGCATGACCATCAAACTTTTGATCGTCAATGTCGGTGTCTTCGCACTGATACAACTGATCAATGCACTTGACAGACTACAAATCTTGAGCTTTCTAGAAGGATTGCCAAATGGATACGTTAGTCAATATTTATTTGCACTACCCGTTTTTCGCTTAGAAATCCTATACAAACCCTGGACACTCCTCACTTCCTTATTCGCTCATTTTGGTTTTTTACACCTTTTCGGCAACCTCTTATTCCTCTATTTTGCGGGCTCTACATACGAACGGTTTTTTGGTGCCAAACGCCTTTTGCATTTGTATATCATCGGTGGGTTGGCAGGTAATCTAACTGAAATTTTAGCCCAACAATTATTCCCTGCGCTTCAAGGCAATAGCTTTTCCGTTGTGGGTGCATCCGGTGCCATCATGGCCATTTTTATGGCGCTGGCATTTTCACA
The DNA here is from genome assembly GCA_004295165.1 of Flavobacteriia bacterium. Classification (GTDB taxonomy): domain Bacteria; phylum Bacteroidota; class Bacteroidia; order Flavobacteriales_D; family Crocinitomicaceae; genus UBA952. The sequence goes on along the minus strand of RDZL01000166.1, from coordinate 9,320 downwards.
ACCCCAACTGCAGGTGCAACTTTTTGGCATCTTCCCGTTGCGCATTTATATGCTCGCCCTCTTTTTCTTTTTAAAGGATTTATCTTCTCTTGGCACCGCCGATCAAATTGCGCATTTTGCCCATATTGGCGGAGCACTTTTTGGCATTTGGAGCATCCAACAATTTTGGCACATCCGCCTTTCAAGGCCATGGATCGGCATCAATTTGCGTTCAAATAAGAGCCACCTAAAGGTCAAAAAAGGAGGCCGCCCACTGACCGATGACCAATTTAGGGAGCAAAAACAAGCCCGACAAGCTCAACTCGACACCATCCTCGATAAGATCTCAAAAAAAGGCTATGATGCCTTGAGTAAAGCAGAAAAGGACTTTTTATTTCAACAGAGCAAAGATGTCTAAAAAGCGCAGGTCCATCCTTTCGGTGCCTTTCAAACTGGCTACAGCATTCACGCTAATCGGATTGCTCTTCAGTTACCTTGCGCCTTATATTCATCCGTCGACCATTCCTTCACTTCCGTTTTTTGGACTCAGCTACCCGATCTTTTTGGGCCTTACCTTAGTTTGGTTGCTTATTTGGAGTGTTTTCAGGTCGCGTTGGGCTATTTTTTGCTTGCTCACACTGCTAATTGGTGGCAAACTACATTTTAGAAATTTCTCTTTGCGTGAAACCAACTCAGATTTAGCTGCGCAAAAAGGCCTGACCGTACTCAGTTATAACGTCAGGTTGTTTGATCTCTTTAACCCTACTTTCAGTGCGGCACTTGAATCCAGAAATGAAATTTTTCATTTTATAAGCGCTGAGCAACCAGATGTACTTTGTCTTCAGGAATTTTACCGCCAAGACAAACCCACCGATTTTGAAGTCATGGATTCCCTAAATGTCATCATGAAAACTCGTGACTACCACGAGCGCAGTGCACACAAACGACGCACCAGAGAAAACTACGGCATTGCCATGTTTTCTAAATACCCCATGATTGCCAGAGGTGATGTCATGTTTGAATCTCAAGGGGTCAAAGATTTCAATTATTGCATTTTTGCAGATATCGTGAAAGGTACCGATACCTTCCGCGTCTACAACGTGCACCTGCAATCAATTCGCTTGCATACCGACCCAAACATTGAAGGGGAAGAAATGCAAACCTATGGTAGCAAAAAAGGGGCAATTGCAGTTTACCGCAAGTTGCGCAGTGCATTTGAAAAACGTGCCTCACAAGCGCGCAGGGTTGTAGAACACCTTCAAACATCGCCATACCCCGTAATAGTGTGCGGTGATTTCAATGACACCCCAATGTCGTATACGTATAACCAGTTCCAATTGCGCTTACTCGATGCATTTAGAGGCAGTGGTTTGGGCTTAGGAGGTACCTACGTTGGGCGCCTACCTGCCGGTCGCATCGATTACCTGTTTTACAGCCCACAACTTCAAGCAGCTCATTTTAAAATTCAGCAACATACGCGCAGTGACCACCGCGCAGTGAGTTGTGTCTTTTACAAGAAAACAACATGATTGCCCTCATCGACTGCGGCAGCTCTAAAACGCCGCAAATTGCAGCTCAGCTAGAAGAATACATTGATGTTCAGGTCTTTGGATTAATGGACTTCACAACTGAACACTTAACGCATTTTGATGGCGTGGTGTTATCTGGAGCGCCTATTCTCTTGACCGACATTGACCCAAGTCCCTATTTGCAGCACCTCTCCTGGATCAAAACCTATGACCAACCACTTTTAGGTATTTGTTTTGGGCATCAAATCATTGGCTTATTGCATGGCGCACGCGTATCCAAAATGCGCGAAGACCGCGGTTTTCAAGAAATTGAGCTCATCAAGGACGACAGCCTCTTTGAAAGACTGCCAGATGTTTTCGAGATGCAAGAGGACCATTGCGAACACATTTCTGTGCCCCATGGCTTTGATTTGCTAGCGTGTTCTGATGCGTGTATCAATGAAGCCATGAAACACAAAGAAAAGCCTATGTATGGGGTACAGTTTCATCCGGAGGTATCCGGAAATTTTGGACATGTTTTGTTGGAAAATTTTGCGGGCTTAGTGCTCGGCTAGTTATTTGCCTGCTATATGCAGTAAGCGCTCGCGGTCGAGGACATGAATTTTGCGCGTTTGTACTTCTACAATTCCTTCTTCTTTGAAATCTTTGATCAGGCGAATGAGCGTTTCTGTGGCAGTGCCCACAAAATTGGCGAGGTCTTCGCGGCTTAAGTTGATGGGTTCGTTGTCAAAAACATCAAGAAGGATCAGCATCGTGAAAGCCAAGCGTTCGCGGACAGATTTCTGAGCCATATTGGTAATGAAATCGGCGCGATCGGCAAGTTCTTTGGATAATTCTTTGATGATGCCGTTGCGCAAAACTGGGTTGGTGTCCATGAGGTTGAGGAAGTCCTCTTTGCCAATAAAGCAAATATTAGATTCTTCTAGTGCATCGGCACCGACTTTGTAGGGCTCTTCGGTAAACATTGCTCTAAAACCAACCATTTCACCAGCTTTGGCAATGTGGATGATTTGTTCTTTGCCTTCGTCTCCGCGCTTGAAAATCTTGACCAGTCCTTGATTGATGCAATACACACCTCTTGGAAAAGATCCTTCTAGAAAAATAGCTTGGTGCTTTTTATAGTAATTGCACGAACGATGAGAATTGAGGTGATCGAGTTCATCTGAACAAAAATGATTCAGTAAAGAATTTTGACGGCCTGCACAAGTTTGACAGGTGACATGTTTGTGCGATTTTTCGAGCATTGGAGTCGTATTGCTTATCAAATGTACGAAAAATAAGACAAATTCGGAAAGCTGACCAACGTCATTTTTTAAGCTCTAAAAAGCACTGAACTTTGCCGTATGAATGACAAGGAGTTGCTTCAAAAATACAACGTACCCGGGCCGAGATACACCTCCTACCCGACTGTTCCATTTTGGAAAAACATAGATTTAAAACCAAGTCAATGGGTAAAAGTTATTGAAAAACAAAAAACCGAAGCGAAATCGTTAGGCATCTATATTCATTTACCTTTTTGCGAGTCGCTGTGCACCTTTTGCGGCTGTCACAAACGGATTACAAAAAACCACCAAGTAGAGACGCCTTACATCGATAGCGTCCTCAAGGAGTGGGATTTATATCAACCGTATCTCAACCAAGCCATCGGCATCAAAGAATTGCATTTGGGTGGCGGAACGCCTACATTCTTTGCTCCCGAGGCGCTAATCAGACTTACCAAAGGGATCTTTGGACAGCAACAAATTGACCCCAACGCCTGCGAGCTTAGTTTTGAAGCGCACCCAGGCTCCACCTCCTGCGAACACCTGCTGGCTTTATATGAGGTAGGTTACCGTCGGGTGTCTTTTGGCATTCAAGACTATGACCCTCAAGTGCAAAAAGCGATTCATCGGGTGCAAAGTTTTGATTTGGTCAAGCGCACCCACCTTCAGGCTAGGGCTTTAGGCTTCAGCATCAATCACGATTTAGTGTATGGCTTGCCTTTTCAAAACTTAAGTGGTTTTACAGATACCATAGAAAAAACAATTGCGCTTTTGCCAGAGCGCATCGCACTGTACGGCTATGCGCATGTACCGTGGGTAAAAGGCACTGGGCAACGCGGTTACAACGAAGCCAACCTGCCTCAAGATGACCAAAAACGTGCGCTTTACGAAATTGCCTATGAAAAGCTGCTCGCTGCTGGTTATCTCGCCATTGGAATGGATCATTTTGCACTGCCCACAGATGCTTTGGCTCTTGCATTTAAAAACAAGTCACTGCACCGTAATTTCATGGGCTATACCCACAGACAAACTGATCTGATGCTTGGCCTTGGCATGTCTTCGATTTCAGATAGCTGGACCGCCTTTGCCCAAAATGACAAAAGTGTAGAAAGTTACCAAGCGCAAATTGCCAAAGGAGCACTGGCTGTTTTCAGGGGGCATTTACTCAATGAAGAGGATCTGCTGATCAGGCGCCATATTTTAGACCTGATGTGTCATTTTGAGACGGTGTGGAAACCGGCGCTTTATGAAACAGGATTTTACAATCAAATTATATCCAAATTAGAAGGCTTGCAACAAGACGAGCTCATTACCATAAATTCAGCTGGTTTGGAAATCCTACCCAAAGGATACGCCTTTGTGCGCAATGTGTGCATGGCCTTTGACCTAGACCTACAGCGCCACGCCCCAGACAAACCACTTTTTTCCGCAACCATTTGAGTACCGAAACCTGTTACCATTGTGGGGATGCACTCCCGTTTAGGCCAATAAAGGCCGATAGCCATCTGTTTTGCTGCCAGGGTTGCGCGAACGTATACCAATTGCTCGAGCAAAATCAGTTGGACGCTTTTTATAAGTATGAGCCTATGGCCGGTAGCAAACCAACAAAGGAGCGCCCTGATCAATATGTGTTTTTAGACCTCCCAGAAATCAGGTCGCGGTATATTTCCTTTGAAAATGAACAACAAGTTCGGGTCAATTTGTCTTTGCCAGCCATTCATTGCTCCTCCTGTATTTATTTGCTAGAAAACCTGCACAAATTAGATGCAAATATCTTGCGTGTGCAAGTACATTTTGCACGCAAAGAAGCCGCTATTGTTTTCTCGCCTGATTATAAACTGAGTGAGTTGGCACTTTTACTCAATTACATTGGCTACCCACCTGATTTCAGTCGCAACGAGGAAACGAAAAAAAAGCAAGACCGCACCTTTCTTTTTCAGTTAGGCATTGCCGGCTTTGCATTTGGATCTATCATGTTGTGGAGCACGCCCGATTACTTTGGCTTGGGCCAAGACAATGCCCAATTCAGAAATTTTACAGCCGTTTTAAGTTTCATTGTGAGCCTACCAGTCTTGCTTTTTTCTGCTCGGGCTTATTTTATTTCTGCCTACAAAGCCCTGCGCAGTAAAAGCATCAATTTAGATGTACCAATTACCCTCGGTATAATTGCGCTTTATACGCAAAGTACCTTGCAAATCTTTAGTTGGCAGGGCGCAGGCTACATGGATAGCTTTGCTGGCTTTATTTTTTTCTTACTTATAGGCAAATGGTTTCAGAACCTGACCTACGCATCTTTGTCTTTTGACCGCGATTTCAGCAGTTTCTTTCCTGTGGCTATTCAAAGGCTTCGAGCCGACTATTCAAAAGAAATTATTCCCGTTGAGCAACTTCAAATTGGCGATACGATTGAAGTTCGAAATGAAGAAATCATTCCCTGCGACAGCGAACTGCTCAGCGACGAGACCTTTATAGATTACAGTTTTGTCACTGGGGAAGCCTTGCCAGTTTTACTCAAAAAAGGAGCGTTGGTTTATGCCGGCGGACAAGTACAAGGCTTGGCCTGTCGGCTTCAAGTCAAAGCAAGCACCAACCGGAGCCACCTGACACAGCTTTGGAATGAAACCAAAGACAAAACACCTAAAAACCAACTCATTCGGTATCAAGACCGGCTCTCCCGCTACTTTTTACTTATTTTGATACTGATTGCTAGCGTCAGCGCTATCGCATGGTATTTCATAGACCCTAGCTCAGTATTTCGGGTTGTTGTGGCCATTTTAATTGTGGCTTGCCCCTGTGCTTTGGCGCTTTCTGCACCCTTTACGCTGGGCAACGCCATGCGCGTATTTGGAAAAGCGGGGCTTTATCTCAAAAACACAAGTGTTGTGGAGGCCCTCACGTCGATTGACACCATTGTTTTAGACAAAACAGGCACGCTCACTGATCCAACTAGTTACCAAATTACGGTTGCGCACTTTAACTTAACTGACCAAGAGTTTTCTGTTTTTGTCAATATGGCACGGCAAGCAACCCACCCCCTCTCCAAGGCGTTAGCGCTAGCTCACCAAACAATCCCTCTTCTTGATTTGGTTTCGTTGGAAGAAATCAAGGGGCAAGGCATGCGGGCACAATTCGAAGGTGAAACATACTTGCTCGGCTCTGCAGCGTTTATCGGTGAGCCTCATTTGGCAAAAGGAAGTGAACTCTACTTGAAAACACAAAACAAAAGCGCTCATTTAATATTTGCCAGTAGTTGGCGCACAACGGCTATTGAAAAGATCGTTCAGGGCTATGGTGCAAGCAACTGTTATGTACTCTCTGGCGACCACAACCAAGATCAAGAAGCCCTGCTTCAGCTTGGTTTTCAAGAAGGTCATCTATATTTTGAACTGAGTCCGCAGCAAAAAGCCGAACAAATTCAGCAACTTCAAATGGCAGGTAAACAAGTGCTCTATATTGGCGATGGCCTCAACGATGTTGGGGCGCTCGGCACCGCAGAAATTGGCCTCGCATTATCAGAAGATATGTTTCGTTTTACGCCGAGCTCTGACGGTATTTTAGAGGCCAAATCCTTGGGTCATTTGATCCAATTTATGGGCCTCGGACGTTTTGCCAAACGCGTATTGCAAATATGCCTTGCTTTCTCCTTGAGCTACAATATTTTTGGACTCAGCATTGCCATTTCAGGGCAGCTCACACCGCTGATTGCTGCAGTTCTGATGCCGATTAGCTCGATTACAATTGTCTTATTGAGTACGCTACTGATCCAAACGAAATACAGGCGCACTTTCAAAAGCTGATATAAATCAGTTTTTTTCAAAAACCCGTGTCATACTTATTGGCCTTCACTGTTGCGAAATTTGCAACATGGGAATCATCTACCTTATGCTTATTGTCAGTCTTTGTATTGCTGCGTTTTTTTTAGGCTTCTTTTTTTGGGCCACTAAGAACGGACAATTCGACGACGACTACGGGCCTTCGGTGCGAGTCCTATTTGAAGATGAACCAACAATCAAAGACGTAAACAATGGAAGTAGTAAAGTTTAATTATGACAACAAGATCGTGCGCAATTTTGCCTACGCGACGGTCATTTGGGGGGTAACGGGCATGCTTGTAGGGCTCATTGCTGCCCTGCAGCTGGCTTTCCCAGATTTTTTCAATGACTACCTGGGCTTCAAGTATATTTCATTTGGACGCATTCGCCCCTTGCATACCAATGCGGTCATCTTTGCGTTTGTTGGAAACGGTATTTTTACCGGCGTCTATTACTCCTTACAGCGCTTGCTCAAAACACGTATGTGGAGCGATAAAATGAGTTACATTCACTTCTGGGGCTGGCAAGCAATCATTGTTTCTGCTGTACTGACCCTTCCATTTGGCATCACGACCTCAAAAGAATATGCCGAACTCGAGTGGCCTATCGATATTGCCATTGCACTCATGTGGGTGGTTTGGGGTTGGAATATGTTTGCGACCATCCTCACCAGAAGAGTGAAGCACTTATATGTTGCGATTTGGTTTTATATCGCCACGTTTGTAACCGTAGCGATGCTCCACATCTTTAATTCTTTTGAATTACCGGTTTCATTCCTGAAAAGTTATTCTTGGTATGCTGGCGTGCAAGATGCGCTTGTGCAATGGTGGTATGGACACAATGCGGTTGCTTTCTTCCTGACTACGCCCTATTTAGGTTTGATGTACTATTTTGTGCCAAAAGCCGCCAATCGTCCCGTTTATTCTTATCGTTTATCCATTATTCACTTTTGGGCACTGATCTTCTTATACATCTGGGCCGGACCACACCACTTACTCTACTCTACCTTACCAGATTGGGCTCAGAGCTTAGGCGTTGTCTTTTCTGTGATGCTCATTGCGCCATCTTGGGGTGGTATGCTCAACGGACTGCTCACCTTGCGCGGCGCTTGGGACAAAGTTCGCGATGACATCTTGCTCAAATTTATGGTCGTGGCACTTACAGCCTATGGTATGTCTACGTTTGAAGGCCCTATGCTCTCCTTAAAAAATGTAAATGTGATATCTCACTTCACAGATTGGACGATCGCACACGTACACATCGGCGGCCTAGGCTGGAATGGCATGTTGACTTTCGGAATGTTGTATTGGCTCTTTCCGAAGTTATACCGCACCGAATTATACTCTAAAAAATTGGCCAATCAGCACTTTTGGATTGCCACCCTTGGTATTTTGCTTTATGCCGTTCCAATGTATATCGCAGGATTCATGCAAGGCCTCATGTGGCAAGATTTCAATCCGGATGGAACGCTACAAAATGCCGATTTCTTGAAAACTGTAACCCAACTTAAGCCTTATTATTACTTGCGTTCACTCGGAGGTTTGCTGTACTTATCTGGCGCCATCTTGATGTTCTACAACTTAGTCAAAACAGCTAAATCTGGCGCTCTACTTGCTAATGAAGCTGCTCAAACGGTGGTTACCAAAGAACAGGATCACAACACAAAAGGTGAATATTGGCATAAAGTAATTGAGCGAAAGCCTGTTCAGTTCATGATATTAAGCTTACTCGTTGTGGCGATAGGAGGGATTGTTGAGATCATCCCGACCATGATTGTCGACGCTAATATTTCCAAAATTGCTTCGGTGAAACCTTACACGCCACTTGAGCTCGAAGGCCGCGACATTTACATCCGCGAGGGTTGTTATAACTGCCACTCACAGCTGGTACGTCCGCTGCGCTTTGAAACAGCACGCTATGGCGAATACTCAAAATCTGGAGAGTTTGTGTACGACCACCCTTTTCAATGGGGTTCTAAGCGCACGGGGCCAGATTTAGCACGCGAAGGGGGCAACACCAAAATACGCAAATCTAACTTCTGGCACTACGAGCACTTGATGGCACCAAAAGATGTGTCTCCTGGTTCAATCATGCCTGCGTACACTTGGCTGCGCGAAGACAAGCTAGATTTGTCTTTGACACCAAAGAAAATCCGCGCCATGCAAACTTTAGGTGTTCCTTACACAAAAGGCTATGATCAAAAAGCAATCAAAGACTTAAAAGCACAGGCCCATTTGATTGCTGAAGACATCATCAATACAACGCCAAAACAAGCTTTGATTGGGGTGAATCAAAAAAGCCTGATCAAGGATATAGAGCAAAAAGAAATCGTTGCCGTCATTGCCTACCTTCAACGTTTAGGCCTTGACATCACGCTAAAACCTAAAAAATAAGTCACATGCTGCGCTTTATCAAACACAACCTCACGAGTATGTTAGACATTGAGATCTATCCGCTCTTTTCATTGGTGCTATTCACCATTTTCTTTGCGCTAGTCTTGCTTTACGTTTGGAAAATGAGCAAGGAGCGCAGTGCGGAACTCTCTGCCACTCCACTTGATTTAGAAGAAAACAACGAAGCAAATATTATTCAATAACAACGATATGAAAACGCTGAAAATCAACCTCCTACTCGCAGTCGTTTTAGGCTTATTTCAAAATAATTTATGGGCTTTAGACGGTGCCGGGCTCTTCAAGTCACGCTGTAATACATGTCATATGGTGGACAAAAACTCCACT
>RDZL01000165.1 GCA_004295165.1 Flavobacteriia bacterium | reverse complement strand
ACAGCAGGTGGTGCGACAACGTTCTGTGCTGGTGGATCAGTAACGTTGACAGCGAACGCAGGCTCAACTTACTTATGGTCTAACGGTGCACAGACACAATCGATCACGGTAACAGCTGGTGGTTCATACTACGTAACAGTAACGAATGCGAGTGGATGTTCAGCAACTTCAACAGCAACAGAAGTTACTGTTAATGCACTACCAACAGCAAATATCTTGGCTAATGGTCCATTGACCTTCTGTCAAGGTGGTTCGGTTACATTGAGCGCAAGCCCAGTTGTAGCAGGAAACACTTACTTGTGGTCAAATGGAGCAACTACGGCTTCAATCAACGTGACTTCAAGTGCGACAATTACAGTAACTGTAACAAGTGCAGCTGGTTGTTCAACGACTTCATTGCCAACTTCAGTCAATGTCTTCACGAACCCAACAGCTACTATTACAGCTTCAGGTGCAACGACCTTCTGCCAAGGCGGTTCTGTAACCCTTACTGCTAACGCAGGAACAGGTTATTCTTACCAATGGTCGAACAATATCAACAACCAAGTAATGACAGCTACAACAGCAGGTTCTTATACTGTGACCGTAACTGATGCAAATGGTTGTTCGGTAACATCAGCACCAACAGTAGTAACTGTAAATGCATTACCTACAACAGCTGCTATCACAGGTTCAAACTCAGTTTGTATTGGTGGCACAACACTCCTCAGCACAACTGCTACCAACCCTGTTTGGTCTTCTGCCAATACTGCAGTTGCCACAGTTGCAGCTAACGGTCTTGTGACTGGTGTGAGTGCAGGAACAGTAGTGGTATCTTATACGATCACCAATGCAAACGGATGTACCAACACTGCAAGTGTAACGGTAACTGTGAATCAATTGCCAACCGCTGCTATTGCATCTGTAGGCGCAACTACCTTCTGCCAAGGCGGATCAGTTACGCTTCTTGCATCTAACGCACCAGCGGGAATGACTTACACTTACCAATGGGGCTTGAATGGTACTGCTATCACTAGTGCAACATCTAATACCTATGTAGCGAATGCTTCGGGTAACTATTCAGTAACTATCACCACGAACAGTGGATGTGCAGCTACTTCTGCCGCTACTACTGTAACGGTGAATCCACTCCCTGTTTTAGCTGCTAACACAGGTTCTGCATCAGTTTGTGAGAACGGAACAGTAACCTTAGCGAATGCACAAGCAGGTGGTTTGTGGTCTACTGCAAACAACACAATTGCAACCATTAATGCTGTAACGGGTCTAGTTACCGGAGTGAATCCAGGAACAACAACCTTAACTTACACCTTTACAAATGCGAATGGTTGTACAAATAGTGTTTCTACAAACTTCACAGTGAACGCTCTACCAGCAGCAGTAATTACAGCTAACGGCACGACAACATTCTGTCAAGGAGGTTCAGTAGTCTTGACTGCCAATACAGGTTCATCTTACCTCTGGAGTAACGGTCAAACTACACAATCTATTACAGTGAGCAATACTTCAGACATCACTGTTACCGTAACCAACGCAAATGGTTGTTCAGCTACCTCTGCAATTACTTCAGTTGTAGTCAATGCTCTACCTGTTGCGAACATTACTTCATTGAACGGAAACAGCTTCTGTCAAGGTGGTTCTGTAACACTTGTTGCTTCGACCGGATCTTCTTATGCATGGTCTAACGGTGCATTCACTCAAAGTGTAACAGTAAGCTCGACACAAACGCTAACGGTTACCGTAACCAACTCAGACGGATGTTCTGCAACATCAGCACCATTCACGGTTACTATGAACGCAGCTCCAGTAGCGACAATTACTGCTAATGGTCCAACCACATTCTGTGCGGGTGGTTCAGTAACCTTGTCTGCTCCGGCTGCCGCCTCTTACCTATGGAGTTCTGGTGAAACAACACAAACAATTGTTGCTTCTGTCGACGGACCATACACAGTTACACTCACAGACGGAAACGGTTGTAGTGCAACATCAGCTAATATGAACATTACAGTAAATAACTTGCCAACTGTTCAATCTATTGCTGGTAACAACACTGTATGTGCTGGTTCTACGACTACACTTACAAACGCAACAATCGGTGGTACTTGGACCTCTTCAAATGCTGCAATTGCAACTGTATCATCAACAGGTGTTGTAACAGGTGTGGCTGCAGGTACAGTAACCATGACTTACACCGTTACGAATGCGAGTGGATGTTCGAACGCGGTTAGCTTCAACATCACTGTGAACGCTACACCGGTTCTTACTGCAATTGCAGGAACAGCTGTGGTTTGCGAAGGCGCAACAACATTGTTAGCAAATGCCCAAGCAAATGGTACTTGGTCTTCATCTGACGTAGCTATTGCAACAGTAGCTGCCAATGGAGTTGTAAGCGGCTTAAACGCTGGTTCAGCAACAATCACTTATACTTATACAAATGCTGAGGGCTGTACTTCAAGTGTTAGCCAAGCATTGGTTGTCAATGCACTACCTTCTGCTGTTGTTACAGCTTCTGGTGCAACAACCTTCTGTGCTGGCGGTTCAGTTATCTTGACTGCTCCTGCAGGTATGACATACGCTTGGTCTACAGGTGAGCCTACACAGTCTATCACTGTGAGCACTTCTGGTGCCTACGCTGTAACTATTACAAATGCAAATGGTTGCGCTGCAACATCTGCACCGGTAGCGGTAACGGTGAATGCACTTCCAACTGTAGCTATTGCGAACATTGGTGCAACTACATTCTGCCAAGGCGGTGACGTTACATTGATTTCACCATTGAATTCAACTTATTCTTATGCTTGGTCTAATGGTGCAACTGCAATTACAGGTGCAACAAGCAACACGTACGTTGCAACTGCCTCTGGTTCATACGCACTTACTGTAACAGATGCCAATGGTTGTACAGCAACTTCAGCGGCAATCCCAGTAACAGTAAATGCATTGCCAGTAGTTACTGCAACTGCAAATGGTGCAACGACATTCTGTCAAGGTGGATCTGTAACGATCAGCGCTGCTGGTGCTGCTACTTACGTATGGAGCAACGGTGCAACAACACCTTCGATTACATTGAATGCATCTGAAGTTGTTACAGTAACCGGTACAACAGTAGATGGTTGTAGTTCAGTGAGCAATGCCATCTCAGTTGTTGTCAATCCATTGCCAACCGCAACGATTACTTCTACCGGATCTACGGCATGTCTTGGTTCATCAGTGACCTTAACTGCTAATGGTGGTGCTACTTACTCTTGGAGTAACGGTTCTACTAACCAGTCTATCACTGTGACCGCAGGTAATACTTATACAGTTACCGTAACAAGTGCTGCAGGATGCACCTCAACAGCTTCTGAGACGGTAACATTCAATGCTAACCCAGCAGTTACAATTGCGGCTAACGGCCCAACAGTATTCTGCCAAGGTGGTTCATTGACCCTCACAGCAACTGGTGGTTCAAACTATGTTTGGAGCAACGGTGATCAAGGTGCATCAACGACTGTAGCTCAGTCTGGCGCATACTTCGTTGTTGTCACAAATGCAGCGGGTTGTACCACGCAGTCTTCAGTTGTGAACGTGACTGTAAATGCTGCTCCAGTTGTAGCTGCCATTACAGGTGCAAACACAGTTTGTGAAGGCGGCAACATGACCCTTACATCTGCTACACCAGGTGGAGTTTGGACATCTGCAAACACCTTCATCGCTACAATAGACGGTGCTGGAAATGTAACTGGATTGAACGCAGGTTCAACGACTATTACATACACAGTTTCTAACAACGGTTGTACTGCAACTGCAGTTGCTCAGGTAAATGTCTTGAACAACCCTGTTACACCGACAATTACAGCTAGTGGTGCAACGTCAGTTTGTCCTGGTGGCTCTGTAGTGTTGTTCGCTTCGAATGCTGCGAACTACCAATGGAGCAATGGACCAACAACACCATTCATTGTGGCTACTCAGTCTGGTGCTTATACAGTAACAGCGACAGGTTTGAACGGTTGTTCGGCAACGTCTTTACCGGTGAACGTCTTTATCGGAGACAACACTGCACCAGTAATTACAGCTCCATTGAATGTAACAGTTACTCCAAACTTAGGCTGTGAAGCAATTGGCGTCACGTTAGGTTCTCCGGTAACTTCAGACAACTGTTCTGTAGCTTCTGTTAGCAACGATGCTCCTGCGATCTTCCCAATCGGTACAACTACCGTAACTTGGACTGTCACAGATGCTTCAGGTAATACTTCAACTGCTACACAAATAGTTACTGTAGTTGACCAAACAGCTCCAACGGCGCTTGCTCCTGCAAATGTTACAGTTTCTTCAAACAATTACTGTGAAGCTACTGGTGTTGACTTAGGCTTGCCATTTGCAACAGATAACTGTACAAACAACTTGGTGATCACCAACAACGCACCGGCTACATATCCGCTCGGTACAACAACTGTAACCTGGACGATTACCGATGCTGCTGGCAACATCACAACTGTTGATCAAACAGTAACCGTGGTTGACCAAACAGCTCCAGTACTCTTGTTAGCAAATACATCTGTTATCCTCGATGCAGCTGGTTATGCAACAATTGGTTTTGAAGACCTAGACAATGGATCATTCGACAACTGTGGAATTGCAGGTGCTGTACTCAGCCAATCTGCCTTCGATTGCTCGAATGTTGGTAACAACTTAGTTTCTGTAATCCTTACAGACAACAACGGCAACCAAACCACTGCGCAAGTGATGGTAACAGTTGTAGCTTCTGATGCTTGTGGCAGTTCGAACTGGGCTGGTCCGAATGTTCCAGATGCCTTCACACCGAACGGAAATAACTACAACGACACATGGGTTATCCCAGGTCTTGAAGGATACAATACGAAAGAAATGGCAGTGTACAGCCGTTACGGAACCCTTGTTCATTACAGTGGCCAATACAACAACGATTGGGATGGTACACTCTTGAACACTGGCACTCCAGTTCCGGATGGTACTTACTACTACATTCTTAACCTTGACGGTGGTAAACAACTCAATGGTTACGTATATATCAACCGTGTTAAACAATAAGAAGTCATAGACAATAAGATATGAAAAAGATCAATAGCATCATCTTGACATTGGGTGTAGTGCTTGTGAGTTTTAACTCACAAGCACAAGACCCGAACTATCGTCAAAATCAGTTCAATGCGCTTATGCTCAATCCTGCTCAAGCAGGAGCTAACTCCTACAACGATATCACTACACTTGCCAATACGCAGTGGACGGGTCTACGTGGAGCACCGAAAACCATGACGCTTTCAGGTAATTTCAATATCCTCAAAAACTTCGGTATTGGTGTTTCGTTGTTGCAAGATGAGTTAGGCCCAGTAAAGTCTACGCAATTTGCGGTGAACGGAGCTTATCATTTGAAGTTGAATAAGGATTGGCGTTTGTCTGTAGGACTTCGTGCCATTGCAGGAAACACTACAGTCAATCTACTTGACTTGACAACTCCAGTACCGATGGACCCAGACATGATGACCAACCTGACAACCGGGTTGCAATTCAATGCAGGTTATGGATTTTTGTTATACCACAAGAATTTTTATGTAGGATTTTCTCAACCTAGAATTGGTGAGACCTATTTCAAAGACCGCAACATGAATATGTTTGTCGATGCACGTGGTGGTTATGTCGGATACTTAGGAGGTAACATTAAGATGGGTCCTGTTTGGACGGTTCGACCAAATGCAGTAGGACGTCATATGGTTGGCTTACCGTTTACTTTAGACATGAACATGATTATGTCTCACAAAATCGGATTTGACTTCGGTATGAGCTACCAGTTGAATAGTGCAATTGGCGCCATCTTGGGATATGATTTCAATAGCAAGTTCTATCTTGGTTATTCTTACACCTATCCAGTAAGTCAAATGAATACCGTTGCAATTCAATCTCATGAACTTGCTTTGCGTTACAAATTCAATAATAACGCAAGTCGTTGTCAAGGTCCACGTTTTTTCAATTGATATAAATGACTGTAATTCGTCAGTTTCTCTTAGTTCTTGTTGCAGGAGCTTTCAGTTCATTAGGGTGGACTCAAACGAAGTCTTTTGACCAGTTTGATATTACTTTAACGTCGGCTTGCTTCAATACGCCATATGACGATTTTGCCACGCGCAAATTCGCAGACAAATTGTTCGTACTATCGGCAGCCAAGAATGCCTGTGAAGACATCGATATGGACGAGTTTGCAAAAAAACCATTTTCTGACCTCTACGAAGTAAATGGTTGCCAACTCAAAGATCCGTTCTTGTTGAGTGAAGAGACCAAATCTCAAATGATGATCAATACCTGTTATTATGACGGCCCGATCAGCACCAATGAAAAAGGAGATTTATTATTCTTTACCAATAACCACGGTTCTGACAAGAACGAGAAGTTAACGATTTATTACTCCACTAAAAATTCATCAGGGGAATGGGCCAAACCACAACCGGTTCCGTTCAACAATGACAAATACAATGTAACGCATCCTTACTTTGACGAGAAGAATAAGATGCTATACTTTTCTTCTGATATGCCAGGTGGATCTGGCGGTATGGATATCTACAAATGCACTTTTGATAAGGGTAAATTCGGTCAAAAAGAAGCTGTGCGTTTTGTGAATACAGACAAGAACGATATTTTCCCAATTGTATATAAGGATAAATTGTACTTTACCTCACAAGGGCATAAGTCTGTAGGCGGTTACGATTTATTCGTCATGGAGAACTTTGAAGTCAATTCTCTTGGCGCTCCGTTTAACACAACATTCGATGATTTAGCCATCTTGTTCACAGATGACAAAAACGGTTACATAACCTCAAATAGAGCAACAAGCGGTGCAACTGATGATATTTTTGCCTTCAACCTCAAGGAAAAGTTTGTAGACAAGCAACTTGATTACGTGGTCACAGATGCGCAGTCTGGCGAGCCAGTTGCGGATGTCGCTATTCGAATTATTGACGATTCCACAGGAATTGTATTATTCACCGGCACAACAAATGAATTGGGTAGCCTATCTCAATTTTTAGATAGTATTCCTTTAGAGTCTAAAATGCGCATGAAAATCTTCCTAGACAAGGAAGGCTATGTATCTAAAGAAATAGCATTTGAAATCGTTGTTAAAGACTCCAACACAGTGCAGGTATCTAACTTAATAGACCTCACTCTAGAACCGCTTTCACTTGAGCAAGAAATTACAGCCTTATTAGGACTTAAGTCAATCTATTATGATTTTGATAAAGCTGATCTACGACCGGATGCGATCATCGAGCTTGACAAAGTGGTGCGCTTCATGAATAAGCATCCTAAAATTGAGGTGGAGTTAGGTTCACATACGGATTGCAGAGGACCTGCAATTTACAACCAAGATCTCTCCAATAGAAGGGCGACTAACGCAGCCAACTACATCAAAGCCAGAATTTCAGCTCCTGAGCGCATTACTTATAAAGGATACGGAGAAACACAACTCAAGGTAGATTGTCCTTGTGAAGGCAGGATCCGTTCTAAATGTTCTGATGAAGAAAATCAGCTCAATCGCCGTACTGAATTCATCATTAAGTCTCTTAATATTTCGACTGGAACGGCTAAAGTTGCTGCAAAAGGAGGAACACAAACTGAAGGAGGCAACGTTAATTTTGTGATCAAAGATGAAGGTGCTGCTGATTTCCGCCTCAATAACATGGAAGATGCAACTGATTTAAAAGGTGTCCATTTCCGTGTTCAAGTAGAGTCTTCTGCGGTGCGCATTCCAAATGCAACTACTAAGTTCAAACGTGACGACGTCTATGAATACGAGCACGAAGGTAAATTTAAGTATTGTTTGGGCAGTGACCTACGCACGATAGATGAAGCCGTGAAGCTGCAAACACAATTGCGAAATAGCGGTTATCCAGAGTCTTTTGTTGTTGCTTTCAATAACAAAACACGCATTTCTCTAGAACAAGCTAAAAAATTACTTTCTTCTGGACAGTAAAATATGTTAGCGTCTAAGCTTCCACATGTAGGCACTACCATATTTTCAACAATGTCTGCTCTCGCGCAGCAGTACAACGCGATTAATTTAGCACAGGGTTTTCCTAATTTTGAAATAGATGCAGTTTTGCAAAACTGCCTCATAGAAGCTGCGGGTTCAAATGCACATCAATATGCGCCTATGCCTGGCACACTAGAGTTGCGCGAGCAAATTGTAGCCTTAGTTGCCAAGCAGTATAACAGAACCCTAGACCCTAATGAGGTGTTGGTTACAGCTGGAGCTACCCAAGCCATTTTTACAGCCATTCAAGCACTTGTACATCAGGGTCAAGAAGTCCTGATATTAGATCCAAGTTATGATTGTTACGAAGCGCCAGTCGTATTAACAGGTGCGCAGCCAATACGCATTCCTTTAGGACTAGATTTTAGACCGAATTGGGAACAAATTAGAGCTGCCATCACATCCAATACCCGTTTGTTGATCACCAATAACCCGCACAATCCGAGCGGAACTATTTGGGCCCCCAAAGATTTTGAGCAGTTGGAAAGCATCATGCAGGATTTCCCGGGTTTGTTATTGTTGTCAGATGAAGTATATGAATTCATCGCTTTTGAGCAAACGCATCAGTCAATCCATCAGCGCACTCAAATTAGAAATCGCGCAATTATAGTTTCCTCCTTTGGTAAAACTTTCCATATTACGGGCTGGAAGATGGGCTACCTCGTATGTGCGCCCGAGCTCATGAAAGAGATACATAAAGTCCATCAGTTTTTGGTATTTTCGGTCAATAGCGTTGCGCAACGTGCACTTTCACTCTATTTAGCACAAGTAGATATCCACTCTTTGGCGCATTTTTATCAGCAAAAAAGAGACTTGTTTCGGGCGGCCTTGACAAAAAGTCGCTTTGAATTGCTCCCTGCACAAGGCAGCTATTTTCAGGTCGCTAGTTATGCGGCAATTTCAGATGAACCGGATACCGATTTTTGCATCCGGCTCACTAAAGAATTTGGTGTGGCAGCTATTCCCTTATCGGTATTTAATGCCAATGGCGAAGACCGTAAATTGCTTCGTTTTTGTTACGCAAAAACTTCAGAAACACTGCAAACTGCAACGGAAAGATTATGCAAGATTTAAGCATCGGCATCTTTCAACTAGATCAGAGTTGGCACAACAAAATGACCAACTTCGAGCGCATCGTGACTCAATTAAGTAGTGCACCGAAGATTGATTTACTTCTTTTGCCCGAAATGTTTCATACCGGGTTTTCAATGGAACTTGCTTGTGCTGATGATTGGCAACATTCAGAAGGGCTTCTTTTTTTGAAAGAACTGTCTAGCCTTCATCAAATGGCTATTTATACCTCTTTGATGGCAAAGGATAATGGCCAGTATTTCAATAGAGGTGTATTTGTGTATCCCGATGGTCAGGTGAAGACCTATGACAAGCGGAAGGCTTTTGGTTTGGGAGGAGAAGACCAATATTTCAGTTCGGGTAACGATGAAGTCATTGTAAGCTATCTTGGCTGGAACTTGAATCTTCAAATTTGTTATGATTTGCGCTTCCCTGAACTCGTGCGCAATCGGTTGAACGAATCAGGTGCTCCGGCTTATGATATACTCTTAAATGTCGCCAATTGGCCTCAAAAGCGCATTGCACACTGGGACGCCCTATTGAAGGCACGTGCTATCGAAAACCAAAGTTATGTATTAGGTTGTAATCGGGTAGGTCAGGATGGAAATAACCTCGTTTACAATGGGCACAGCCAAGCCATAGATTTGTTGGGCAATTATTTACTTGCACCCCACGAACAAGACGGTTTGAACGTTGTTCTTTGTTCAGGTGTTCAGCTCAATGATGGCCGAAAAATGCTGCCTTTTTTGAAGGACGCATAGAAATCACTATATTTATTACCAAATTATTCAATAATGAAAAAACTTATACTCTTTGTAAGCGCTATTGCATCTGTAGCTTATGCTCAAAAAGCACCGCGCATCCAGACTTTCCAAGAATTGGTTAAGGCCCCGAAAGCAACAACTGAGGCTGCTGCCGACGAAAAAATCCTTGGCGTAACGCTATGGTCTGATGACTTCTCAAACCCTGCCAACTGGACCCTCGACAACTCTGGACAGAGCGGTATTGAGTTTGGTTGGAATATCAACAATAACAACGATGGTTGGTGGGCTGCAAGTGGCATCAACTCTACCTCTGGTGGCAATTGTGCCGAGCTCGTCAATGGCGACCCTACAGCATCTCCTGCAACACAAGCCCTCAACGTGGTTTATACGCTTACTTCTGCACAACCAATCGATATCGCCACCTTAGGTGGTAGCAACCAAGTTTCTTTGCAATTCCAACAATACGGAGCGCGTTTCAACGACCTTCAGGAAATGCAAATTTCTACTGATGGCACTACTTGGGTTACGGTTGGCAACAACCAAGACAAACCTGTATTGTCTTCAGCTGGTGGTTCAGCATATGCCAACCCAGATACCAAAATTATCAACTTGGCAACCTTTTTAACAGCTACCCCGAGCCCAATTTGGGTCCGTTTCTCTTGGACAACTGCTTACCCTGCATCAGCAGCTAATGCAAACGTATGGGTTACTTATGGTTGGTACATCGACGACGTCAAAATTGTCACAAACCCAACCAATGACCTCTCTGTTACTTCTACTTATTGGGGTTCAGTTGGCTTGCCTTATTACCAAATTCCAGATGAACAAGTAACCGAAATCGGTTTCGCTGCCGACGTATTTAACGGGGGTGTCAATACACAAACAAACGTGACATTGAACATCAATGCAAATAACGGCGCATGGACAGGCTCTTCAACACCAGCATCTATCAATTCATTAGATACTGCTGCAATTGAACTCACAACTTTCTACACACCACCAGCTACACCTGGTAACATCTCTATTACACGCAGCATCACTGCAGATTCTACAGATGACATCCCAGCCAATAACGTGCTGTCTAACATTGATTTTGCTGTAACAGATTTTATCTATGCCCGCGACAACGGAACGCCATCAGGAAGCACTTCAAACGGTACAGATGGTTTTGAATCTGGTAACCTTTTTGACATTTTCCAAGATGCAACATTAAAAGCAATTAACGTGCGTTTGCCAGGTGGTGCCAATGGCGCCACAGTAGGCACAGAAATTTTTGTGAAATTGTATTCAGTAGACGCCACTACCGGTGACTTCCTTTTTGAATCAGAGTCTGCTCCACTTGTATTGGCTGCCAACAACCTCAATGTCAATATGGTGATGGAACTCAATCCATACGTAGATGTATTTGCCGGGACCACATATCTTGCTGTTGTAGGTGCATATTCTGCTGGTTTGCGTGTTTCTAACGCAGGTAAGTCTGAACCACAAACAACATTCTTTTTAGACATGGCAGACAACACTTGGTACTATTCTACCAACACACCTATGGTCCGCATGAACTTCGATCCAATTTTGAATGTAACTGAGCAAACAGAATTGAGCCAAGCGGTTGTGCTACCTAACCCAACAGCTACCAACGCTGCGTTGCGTTTTGAATTGAAAAATACAAGCGATGTAAACATCGTTGTAACCGACATTAGCGGTAAAATCATGCAAACAAATACACTTGCACAATTGACAGCAGGTGCACAAGAAGTATCTTTAGCTTCAGAACAGTGGGCTGCAGGTATTTATACAGTGAACATTACTTCTAACAGTAGTACACTCACTAAGAAATTTGTGAAGCGTTAATTTCTTTCACACTAAATTTGAAAAGCCGGGCAACCGGCTTTTTTTTTACTTATGAGTTTTGAATACGGATATCTAGGCTTGTTTTTAGCTAGTTTTTTAGCAGCTACTATATTGCCTGTGGCTTCAGAAATATTCCTGACAACAATGCTCTTTATGGGTTTTGAGCCTTGGGCCTGCATTTTAATAGCTACCGCAGGCAATACAAGCGGCGCATGGCTCAACTACGGAATTGGGTTTTTAGGTAACCCCGCTTGGCTCCAAAGATTAGGAGCAAAACCAGAGGCAATTGATCGTTGGCAGATCCAAATTCATAGATTCGGGAGTTGGATGGCGCTGCTGTGTTGGCTTCCTTTAATTGGCGATATCATCGGTATTGCGTTAGGGTTTTTTCGTGCGCCATGGTTGCCTACCTTTATTCTGATGGGGCTTGGAAAGTTCTTTCGCTACCTTTTGGTTTGGGCAGGTTATTATTTTTGGTAGGCTTTGAGGTATTCCAAAAATGGATCGCGCTGCTCAATGATATCTTCTCTGGTCGCCTTGATGAGTACATCAGGACTTATAGCCGAAAGGATGCGTTCTTGTATATGAAAGGGTGTAAATTTTAAAGTAGCCACCATTACATCTATATGCGCATGCTTTAAAGTGATAATGGCCGGATTTCCGAAAGTACCACCCATGCCGCCCATACAAGGGGTTCCCAGAATTTTACCGCGCTCGATGTGCTTGAACCAAGCTGCGAACAAAACAGATGCAGACATCGAATTGCCATTCACAACTAAGTCACAAGTTCCATTAAAGACGTAATTGCGGTCGTTTTCGGGCAGGTAGTCGTATAAAATAGTTTTTGTGGCCCCTTTTGGTAATTTATAGAAATCATATTCTTTAGAAATGAGGCCGTTTGGATATACATTTTTAGCGCGGTTTTCGAATTGCATTTGCTGCATGGGGCTTAAAAGTGCAAAGCGGTCGTAGTTGCTGCGTTTGTAGAGGTAATTGGTTTTTACAGACGCTTTCTTGGTGTTGATGTAGCTAAACAGGTACTCCTCGGCGCGCAAGAGCCCACCTAGGTTATTGCGAAGGTCAATATAAATAGAGGTGCAGCGGCGGTTTTGTACCTCCTCAAAGAAAGCATCGATTTGCTTTTTATACATGTTAAGCGATAGCGGCTGGAAGGATTCGACAACTAATATGCCGTTGTTGTTCTCATCGAAAGAATAGCGCACTTCATCGTCTGGACTACTCAAAAGGCCTGCTAAAAAGTATTTCCAAGAGGTGCTAAATGCAATGTCTTTTCGGAGCGTATCCCCACTAGGGGTCACCATTTGAACTTTGGCGCTTTTGGCTTGCCTTAAATTCATGGAGAGCAAATTATAGACT
>RDZL01000069.1 GCA_004295165.1 Flavobacteriia bacterium | reverse complement strand
GTAACAAAGGCATTAGCTCCACTGTTTTCACAGATATTTTAGGTCAAGCCCGCAACAACCCACCGGACATTGGGGCTATCGAACTTCCTTAAACCAAAAAAAACCGCGAGTATGAACTCGCGGTTTTTTCATTTAAAATCTAAAACAATTCGGATTTCTAGTATTTAGAAAACCTCAATTATGCGTTTGCGTTCATGTTGTCTAAGACATCCATGACGCCTTTGACAGCTTCAGCTGAATCGACGAGCAAAGCGCGTTCAGCTTCGTTTAATTGCAATTCGATGATTTTTTCGATACCGTTTTTACCCAACACAACAGGTACACCCAAGTAGATGTCTGACATGCCGTATTCGCCTTGTAACCAAGCGCAAACTGGGAAAATACGTTTTTGATCGCGGACCACAGCCTCTACCATTTGGGCAGCTGCTGCACCTGGTGCATACCAAGCAGAAGTACCGAGTAGTTTGACGATTTCACCACCACCAAATTTAGTGCGCTCGATGATTTCGTTGAGGCGCGCTTCGTCGATGAGTTCGGTAACTGGAATACCACCTACAGTTGTGTAGCGCGGTAGTGGAACCATTGTGTCGCCGTGACCACCCATCAATACTGCTTGGATGTCTTTAGGAGATACATTGAGTTCTTCTGCCAAAAATGCGCGGTAACGTGCGGTATCTAAGACACCAGCCATACCAAATACACGAGAAGATGGCATATTGGCATTTAAGAATGCGCAGTAAGTCATGACATCTAACGGATTGGATACAACGATGATGATGGCATTTGGCGAGTATTTCACGACGTTTTCCGTCACGGTCTTAACGATACCAGCATTGGTTGCGATAAGGTCGTCACGAGACATTCCTGGCTTGCGCGGCAAACCTGAAGTAATGACTACAACATCTGAATCTGCCGTACGCGCATAATCATTGGTACAACCAACCGTACGAGAATCATAAAGGTTTATTGGGGCTGTTTGCCAGATATCTAAAGCCTTGCCTTCGGCAAAACCTTCTTTGATGTCTAGTAATACAATTTCATTGGCGATCTCACGGGTAGCCAATACATCGGCACAGGTTGCTCCTACGTTTCCTGCACCTACAACAGTTACTTTCATTTGTCTTGTTTTTAAATGGATAAAAGCTTTGCGAGACGAATTTACGCATAGTTCACAAAAAAATGATTTTTTTTATCGTGAATTACAGAATGTGTGGCCAACATAGGCAACCCTCTTCTTAGCTTTGCGTTAAGTAAATATTGAAAATTGGAGCAGCAAGACAACTTAAAACAAATCGTGGAGGGGTGCCTCAAAGGTGAGCGACGCTCGCAAGAGCGCCTATTCACTATGTTTTACGGTAAAATGATGGCTGTCAGTATGCGCTACATTGGCGATCGCGATAGCGCTCAGGAGGTGCTCCAAGTTTCATTTTTAAAGGTCTTTGACAAATTGGAACATTTTGATTTTTCTGGCTCGCTAGAAGGCTGGATCCGCAGAATTGTGAGCAATACCGCAATTGATCAATTGCGCAAGGCTAAAAAAGATCCCTTTTTATCTGACCAAGACAACGACTTCAAATCGATGGCTGCAGACCCCATGCAAGAGCAAGAACTTTTGGCGCACACCCAACTCAAAGCCGAACTTGCCCAAAAAGCCATTGAAAAACTTTCTCCGGCATACAGAACGGTATTCAACCTCTATGTCATGGAAGAACTCAGTCATAAAGAAATTGCAGAAAAACTCGGCATCTCCGAAGGAACATCAAAATCCAATTTAGCAAAAGCAAAAATGAATTTGCAACGCCATTTAAAAGAACAATTTATTCAGCTCGATAAACGATGAAAGATCCATTTGAATCCAAAATAAAGTCACTCGTAGAAGACTACTCCTACGACTACGACCCCAAAGCCTGGGACGCGCTCTCCAAAAAGCTACCCAATGCCAAACCAGGTCTTTCTTGGCTCGGCAAATTCGGCATCGCCAGCATGCTTGCAGTTGTTGTGGGTATTATTGGATGGTCTAGCCTCTCGAGCGAAAACCAAAAACCGGCCAAAAATACGGCCTCCCAAAAGGCAATAAGCACTCCGAAAAAGCTTAAAAGCAATTCGCCAACTTTAGCTGCTCAAACTCCGACAAAAAGTAAGCAACAAGTTGGTAAACCAACCTTATTTAGCCAACCAGATGCAACAACAGCTCAACTCATTAGTTGTTCTTTTCCGGCACCTTACATCGATTTAACGACTTCTGAAATGGAGCGCAGCACGCTCAGTACACTATCCGAAATCAATGCCATTACCACCCCTTTACCTCTGCCGATTATAAACCAAACTACACAGGTTCAAATGGGGCAAAACA
>RDZL01000068.1 GCA_004295165.1 Flavobacteriia bacterium | reverse complement strand
CTTGCCAGTTATTGGCGTACCCATCAAGTCTTCTAATTCAATAGACGGTTGGGACTCCATCTTATCCATTTTGCAAATGCCCAACGGTATTCCCGTGGCCACAGTAGCACTCAATGGTGCTAAAAATGCAGGTCTATTGGCTGCACGAATTGTTGCTGCTTATGATGCGACGGTTCAAGCCAAAATGGATGCCTACATGGCCGAAATGGCCCAGCAAGTGCTCGACGCTAAGCTGTAATCCTCCTTTTTGTTTAGTTGCTTATTCGTAGAGCAAGTATTTGCTGCGCGTCACTAAAAACGCGTCCAGTCCCGGTTTCCAAGTGGCTCGGATTTCTTTGGCCGACCAACCTTTGTCGAGTTGTTCTTTGAGACTGGCGGTTCCGGCAAGTCGGTTGAAAAAAGAGGGCTGATCGATAAAAGAGAGGGTGTCACCTAGAAGTTCTTTTGCAGTGATGAGGTAATTCAGGTTGAGTTGATAGCTTCTTTTAGCTGTATTTTGACTGAGTTCTATGCCTTGGCAAATTTTATTGAGGTGCAGCGGATTTTTAGCACCAATGGTCGGGATCGGCATAAATTGATAGCTCAAGGTAGGGAAGAGCGGATGCCCGTAAATTTCGAAAGGTTTATCGGTGCCGCGTCCAACACTAACCGTTGTTGCTTCAAAGAGGCATAGACTTGGATACAGCGCAATGGCTGCATCGGTGCGTAAATTAGGTGATGGTGCTACCGGTAATGAATAGGGAAGTTTGTGCTTGTAATTTTTACATGGAATGACCCATAATTGGCAGCGTCGGCTGTTGTGTAGCCAGCCTTCGCCGTTGATCATCATGGCGTATTCGCCGATGGTCATGCCGTAAACTATTGGCACGGGGTGCATGCCTACAAAAGATTTGAAAGCTGGTTCGAGTACAGGGCCGTCGACGTAGTGTCCGTTCGGATTGGGCCGATCCAAAACCACCATTTGTTTGTTGTTTTCGGCACAAGCCTCCATTACATAATGTAAAGTGGAGATGTAGGTATAAAACCTGACGCCAACGTCTTGGATGTCGTAGATCACGATATCGACATCTTGTAATTGTTGGTCGGTCGGCTTTTTATTGGAGCCGTACAAGGACACCAATGGCAGTCCGGTTTTCTCGTCAATGCTGTGGCTAATATGTTGCCCAGCATCGGCATCACCTCTGAAACCGTGCTCAGGAGCAAAAACTTTTACAACATTGAGCTTCAGTGCTAAAAGCGTATCAACTAAATGTATTCCTTTAACTACAGATGTTTGGTTTGCTACCACTGCAATCCTTTTCCCGGCGAGGGAATCGACGAATAGATGCAGGCGGTCTATGCCGAGTTGGGGTGCTGCTAAACTTGGTTTTTGTTGGGTGGTTTGGTTTGGGAAACCGGCCAAGGAGTTGGAGTCTTCTTCAATGACGATTGTTTCGGCAAAATGAACTGGGCTCGGACTAAATGATTTGGGTGCAAAAAGGCCGCAGGCAGTGAGCAAAAATAAGAGCAGCGACAAAGAAGCCAAAACCTTTGTGTATTTTTGGACTTGTAAAAAAACTATTTTGTCATTCGAGCGCTTCATATCTTCTAGGCTGATTCGTCAAAAGCACCTCGGACTTCGGGTTTCTAGGCCTGTGCTTCGGATTTCTGTACTGAGTATTGCCCTTGCTATTTTGGTCAATTCCTTGACGCTAGCGATTGTGCGTGGTTTTCAGCAAAAAATCAAGGACAAAATTACGGGTTTTAATGCTCCGCTTTTCATTTCTAAGGCGGGTTCTGCACATATTTTTGAGGCAGAAGCACTTGATCGCCGCATTCCTTTCCTCGAAGAGCTAGCGCAAATCCCTGGTGTCAGTGGCATTCAGGCCGTTGCGTTTAAACCGCTTTTACTACAGTCTACGCGCTTCAACGATACCATTCAAATGGCGAATGGTCAAGATTCACTCGTGCAGCGTCAGGACATGCTTGGCCTCATGCTCAAAGGGGTGGAATCTCGCTACAATTGGTCTTTTATACAGGAGCATCTGGTGCAGGGACGCGTGGTGAAGCCGCAAAATTTAAATGAAGTATTAATTTCATTTGAGACATCTAAAAAACTGAATATCAAGTTAAATGATGAGGTTTCTGCATATCACATCAAGCAACAGCCCATTCTCAAAAAGTTAAAAGTTGTCGGTATTTACAACACCGGCTTTCTGGAGTACGACCAAAAGTTGGTTTTCGGTAATTTGACATTGGTGCAGCAAATGAGCGACAACGGAACCCAGTTATCACTGCGCCCCGAACTCGATGGAAAAGGCCAGTTTTTAATTAAAGCAGAAATTGAAGGCGATCCATCTAATTTATTGTTTGATTGGGG
>RDZL01000164.1 GCA_004295165.1 Flavobacteriia bacterium | reverse complement strand
CATGGGAGGTAAAATGGTGGGCAGGCGCTTGGCCAACATGGATTTACCGGCGCCTGGTGGCCCAACAAGAATCAGGTTATGCGACCCGGCTGCCGCAATTTCAAAAGCCCTTTTGACATGCATTTGTCCTTTGACTTCTGCAAAATCGATCAGCGAGTGAGCCGCCAACTGACCAAACTCTTCCGGACCAATCGTTGGGGTGGGAGAAATACCAGATTTTCCGTTGAGCAAGGCAATGACTTCGAGAATATTCTTGACGCCGTAAATCTC
Organism: Flavobacteriia bacterium; assembly: GCA_004295165.1. GTDB lineage: Bacteria > Bacteroidota > Bacteroidia > Flavobacteriales_D > Crocinitomicaceae > UBA952. The sequence goes on along the minus strand of RDZL01000164.1, from coordinate 13,073 downwards.
TAAGCCTTGCACAATAGCAGCTTCGGCTGCGTTTTCAGATGGAACAATTAGACCTTTAAAACCTTCTGCTTTTGCTTGAAGTGCAATGGCCAAAACGCCTTTTGTACGCTGAATGCTGCCGTCCAAAGAGAGTTCACCCAATAAGATGAGTTCGCTTAGGCGGGTGGCCTTTACTTGTGTGGTCACGGCTAAAATACCGATGGCAATGGGGAGGTCAAAAACAGATCCTTCTTTACGGATGTCGGCCGGAGAGAGGTTGATTGTGACTTCTTTGCCCGGGAAGTGTAGTTTATTATTGCGAAATGCAGCTTTGATGCGCTGATGGCTCTCTCGGACGGCGATATCGGGCAGGCCCACCAAATGAAAATTGATGCCGATATCGATATTGACCTCGACTTGAATGGTGGTGGCACTGATGCCAAAAACTGCGCTGGAGTAGGTTTTGATGAACATATTGAATCAAATTTGATCCAAAGTTCATGATCGATTTGCGAAAAGATTTCAGTAAAAACACTGAACCCAGCGCTCAAAAGTCAATACTTGCTTACTCTATCAGTAATTTCTGACTCATCCCGTTGTCAATTGTGAATAAGTAGCATCCTTTAGGGAGTAGTTCGAGGTCGAATTTCATTTCAATGGCATTTACTTCGGTTGAGAAAATCAGTTGACCATAGACATTATAAAACCGAAGTGTCGTTGCTAATTGAAGGGGCTTCAAGCTAAACACACCATTACTCGGATTTGGATAGGCGAGAATTGGCTCGTGGGCCCGGGCCTGCACTTGACTTGTTACACATGCACCTTGATAGTAGGACGTAATTCCGTGGTAATATTGCGCCTGACACCAATTTTGATAAGTTACCGAGTCACAGCCACATACCGGGTCAAGCGCACCCCCGCAAAATACTTGGGGGTCAATTAAACTAGAATCGATGCAATTCAACATAACCACTGTATCCTGTAAACAGGCGCTGTTGCATTCATACGACGAACTAAAAAAAGAGCTCGTGTAATCAATGCCATTGCTGCCAATCCAGCCACAACCCGAGAGTACCACACAGCCCGAATCGGTCAGCGCCCAACCAAGTTCCATGGCGCACAAGCCAAAATCAACCCCTAATGGGATCACATCGCAGGTATCATTCAAATCTTTTTGAACATCAGGCCAGGCTGGGGTTCCTTTAATTGGCCAATCTTGTGCTTGCGAAAATAACGGAAGAAGGAGAATAAGAAAATAAAGTAACACTTTCATAAATTGCGCTTTGATTGGTCAGTTTGTAAATCGGTTCAATTTCTAGAACCCAACATCTTTTCTACAGATGCGCAAACTGCCGCAATGACGGTCTGAACTTGTGTATCTGTGAGGTCGTAATAAACGGGTAACGAAATTTCTGCTGCATAATGGGAGTATGCATTTGGATAAGCTTCCATTTGATAACCCAAGTTTTTATAAGCGGTGAGTAAAGGCAAGGGCTGAAAATGCACATTGACTGCTACATCGTGGTCAAAAATCGCTTGAATAATAGCATCGCGTTGGACCTCTGTACAGTTGTGAATACGGAGCTGATAGAGGTGATAAGAACTTGTTTTTTGATCGTTTTGGTACGTTGGTTTTTGTGCCCACTTAAGTGTAGAGAAGGCTTGGTCGTATTGGGTAAATATTAATTTACGACGATCTAAATTTTCTTGATATCGACCGAGTTCAACAAGCCCGATGGCGGCTTGGATATCTGTCATGTTGCATTTGTAGCCAGGTTCCAAGACGTCGTAGCGCCACGCTCCTTTTTGGGTTTTAGCCAACGCATCTTTGGATTGACCATGCAAAATTTTCATATTGAAAGTCTTGTAAATTTCCTCGTGGTCAAATTGGTCAGGTAAATTAAAAGTAATGGCTCCGCCTTCCGCGGTGGTGAGGTTTTTAACGGCATGAAAAGAAAATACCGTGATGTCGGCAATACTGCCTACGCGGCAATTATTGTATAAAGCACCAAAACTATGCGCAGCATCTGCCGCAATCAATATCCGACCAAGTTTTTCTTGCTCGGGAGAGTTGGGCTCAAAAAGAGGCGTTTTGTCGGCTATAATTTGATAAAGTGCATTGTAATCGCAAGGTAAGCCACCGATATCTACAGGCATGATTACCTTGGTGCGTGTCGTAATGGCAGCGGCTACCGCCTCGATAGACAGATTGAAATCAGTGGGGTCGGAATCGACAAAAACCGGGGTTGCGCCCGTATGTAACACTACATTTGCGCTTGCACAGTACGTATAGGCAGGAAGTATGACTTCATCGCCAGGTCCAACGCCCCACCAACGCAACAAGACTTCCATTCCGGTGGTCCAGGCACTGACGGCAATGGTGCTTTTTGAGCCGCAATATGCTGTAATTTCTTTTTCAAATTGCTTGGTGCGTGGCCCGGTAGTGATCCAGCCACTTTGCAGCGCTGCCGTAACTTCGTCTATGACGGCTTGGTCTATGCGAGGAGGAGAAAAAGGAATCATGAAAGTGAGGTTAAGCGTTTGTACAAAGATGCGGCAATTTGGTCTCTATTGAAGTGTTGACTCACATATATTCGACCGTTTTTACCCGCGCTTTTTATGTCATCCGGTTTTGCAACAATAGATTGAATCACATTTGCCAATTCTCTTGGATTTTCTGGTTCAAAATACCAGCCCGCTTCGGCCTTTTCGATGAAATGATGTCTGGCCTCGCCATCCACTCCTAATAGTAAGGGAACTTCCATGGCAAGTGCTTCGAATACTTTTGATGGTATGGCACCTTGAAACAACGGTAGGTTTTTCAAAGGAACCAATGCGACGTCGATGGCTTGTAAAATAGCGGGCATTTCTGCTTTGGCAACGGGTTCTAGGAAGTGAATATTGGAGAGATTCAAGGATGCTTTGAGGGCGATTAATTTTTCTTTTTCGGGTCCTGAACCTTGTAAAATAAAGTGGATATGCGGATGCATTAAAAGTTGCTCAGCCGCGTGCAAGATCACTTCAAGCCCTTGCGCATGACCTATGATTCCGCCGTAAAAAAACAAAAGGTCACTTGCTTTAAATCCATTTCGGGTTCTAAAGTCGCTTTCATTGATGTTTGAGGGCTTGTAATAATCAAGATTAACCCCATTGGGCAACCAATAAACCTGTTTAGAGGGAAAGCGCTGAGCGATATCTGACACAATGCCCTCGGTTTGGCCCGTAATGAGTGCTGCGCGTTGGTAGCACTTGGCCTCGAGTCGGTAAGCCATTTTGAGCAGGTATTGGTTATTGACAATACCAAGTTTTTCAGCGCTTTCTGGCCAGAGGTCGCTGATATTAAAAATGAGCTTAGCGCTTAACTTTCTGGACAAAGCCATGGCACTATAACCCAAGAAAAGCGGCGGACTTTCTACGAGTAAAAAATCAAATTTATCGAGTTTACTACCGCGCCAATAAGAGGTCCAGACAAAGCTGAAATAGTTGAGCAAGCGCGCCACGATACTTTTGGACGCCGACACATAGATAGCTGCGCGGTGCACGGCAATGCCGTCGATCTGTTCTTCGCGTTTCTTGCCCTTTTCATAGCCCTCCTGAATTTTCATTTTGGGGTAATTGGGCAGTGCGGTGAGCACTTCTACATCCATGCCATAAGCCTTGAGCCGAATAGCGAGTTCGTGGAGGCGGTTTTGTGGTGCGCCAATTTCTGGAGGATAATATTGTGTCAGGATGAGTAGCCTCATGTAGTCGCATTTTTAGGCCAATAACTAAGTGCAGTGAACCAGCACAAGAAAAATACGATGCCAGACTCGCGTTGTAAGATGCTTTCAAATAAGCAAAAAACAATAAAAACAAGGGAAAGCAATAGTCCGCTGAGTTGTCTTTTGTTGTAAAATGCTTGATTGATGAAGGCCAAAAGTCCTATAAAAAGCAGCACGCCGATGTAGCCGATTTCATTCCAAATTTGTAAAAATTGATTGTGCGGATTGAATTCTTTTTTCGCCTGTTCTGGGTAGCCCCAAGCGATGAGTTTTTGGGAAAGTGCAGGCTCCAATCCTCCTAAGCCAAGCCCAAACGGTTGTGCCGTTCCTATTTCAACACTTGCTGTCCAGAGAATCAGTCTCACCTCATTGCCTTGTAGCGGTTCTTTTCTCCCTTTGACAAACCCCTCCGGATTTTCAATATAACTTCGGGTAAAGTTGCTTGCATTTTGAGCATCTGCACGGATGTCCTTGCTCAATAGGGCGAGTACGATGCTGCACAATAAAAGCAGTGCGCCAATGACAATACTTTTGGTCGTTCCTATGTATTGCAGCAAACGGTAAATTGTAAAAATCATCAAAACCATACCGAGCGCAATGATGCCGGCTAGGGTGCCAAGATGCAGGTGCATACTAGCAAAAATTAAAATCAGCAGCCAAGAAATCCAGCGGGCTTTGCCGCGAAACCACGCCACTTTACCGAGGAGCAAACCGATGATGGCAAAAATCAAAAAGGCTGAAAAATACGACGGATGATGTAGCTGCGAAAAATAGGTGGTACTGAAGCAGCGCACGCTGTTGCCAAGCGTCAGCTGACACATGATGGCATCGTAGTAGGCAATGACAATCAAAACCAAGCAGGCTAATGTATGCGCCAACCACATTTGGGCTATGGGCAGTGGGTTTTTCCATTTGAAGGAAAAGAGCAGGGGTAAGGCCAGTAGCGCTAATTTTCTTTCGAGTGCACTCCAATCAGGTGTTCGGGACCAAAACAAGGAGCTGCTATACAAGATAAAGAGCAGCAGCCAAGTGACATGAATGAATTGAAATTGAAATTGATTCTCCTTTTTCACACGACCTACAAATGCAATACCCAGCAGTAAAATCAATAAGGGTCCCGATAACCCTTTCTCCAGCAACCACGTGCCGCAAAATGCGATCAGGACGAAGTTGAACAAGCGTTGGGTAGTTGACATTTATAAAGAAATATAAAATTCTCGGAGTTTTTGGGCTTCTATTTCCCAATTGTATTTGGCTTCAAAGAGCCTGCGGCCCAATTGCCCCATTTTTGAAGTCGCTTCACTTTGCGCAGAAAATTCGTGCAGTACATGAGCAATTTCGGCTTCGTTTTGCGGATCTACAAATCTCCCACACGGTGCACCTTCAAGTAGGCTGCGATACAAAGGAAAGTCGCTGGCCAACACCGCACAGCCCGCCGCTAAGTATTCAAACATTTTGATTGGATACGCTTCTTTATAGCTTGGCGTCGGGTGCAGCGTGACGATGCCAACGGAGCACTGCTGCAAAATTTCTTGGATTTTTTCACGTCCAACTTGCCCATAAAAGCGCACATTTCGCCATGCTTTTGAGCTTTCTAATTCGGCTTGTAAGAGTGGGTCATCAAAAGTACCAGCTAAGTGTAAGACCGCATCGAGGTCTTTCATGGCCAAAACTACTTCGCGAATTCCCCTCGACTCATAAAGCCCACCGATATAACAAAAATGCTTGCTATTTTTTTGGCTCCAATCTGGAAGCGGGAATTCAGCTTGCAACGGAAAATTGCGCACCAGGGCCACCTTTTGATTCATTTTTGAAAAACGCGCACAGATGCCTGGTGTAACCGAGATGATGCCATTGAGTCGTCGAACACTTCTTTTTTCATACTGTGTATACACCAAAGAGATCAGTTTTCTAAAAACCCAAGGAATCCAGAATTTATCCATAATTTGCTTGGGTACATCTTCATGTGAGTCAAAGATGACTTTAGCTCCTGTTTGCTGAAGTTTCGAAGCAATTCGGAGCAATTCAGGATCGTGAAGATGGTAGATATCAGCCTGAACAGACAAACCTACCTTTAATACGTCATTCACTGTATGTTTAATCCGTTTGCTTCGGACTTGTGTTTCAGCAGAAAAACTATGGATATGCACCCCGTTTTGTATGCGGCTTTCCGTATTAGGCACCACGATATGCATGTCAAAATATGGCGTCATTGTTTTAGCCATCTTGTGAAAGATGCGGATATCGCCATCGAGGTGAACGCTGGTGAGGTGGCAAATACGTTGTGGCTCAGGCATGAGGGCTTTCCTTTGTTTGGCTTGATAATAAAAGCAGTAAGATCAGGCCCCAACCACCGCTAAAAAGCAAGGTGAGTAAGGATCCAGAACTGAGCAAAAGTAGCGGGAAAATCTGCAAGCTGAACGCCAGTATTGCATTGGTTTTCCTGTGTATAATGTTTAAAAACTGAAAGAAAATGGCAAGAAACGCAGCAGCTAACGGCAGTCCCCACCAGCCAAAATTTGCGTAGGTGCGCATAAAATGAGCGGTATTGACACTCCCTTGAACGCCTTGTTTGGCGTAGTCAGGGTAGAAAAGTGCATAGAGTTCGAGGTTGTAGTCTGCAGTTTTTTGCCCCGTAAGTTTGGCGTAAGGGCCAAAATCTCTGCCATACAAATAGGGTTTATCATTGGGTACATGCGCAAACCACATGCTCATGGTTTTACCCGGTACAATAAATATCCGTTTGAAGATGCCTTCCGACACGACATTAGCGCTGCCTTGTTTTGCTAAATTTGGTTTAAGGTCGTGTTGTCCGCCGTGCAATTGCGGATTGTTCGCAAACACAGCAACAACGAATAAAACACCCATCACAAACGTACTTACCACACCTGCCCACCATTTTCTATTCAAGAAAAAGTAAACAAGCACCGGAAACCCTACCCAAAAAATCAAGCTTTTTTGCAGTAGCGCAAGTCCATACAAACAACCCACACCCGCGCTGAAGAAAAATCCGAGGTAATTTTTCCGCAAGACAAAGAATAAAGCGCTGGCCGGTAGCAAAGCTCTAATAGACCACGTACTTGTATAATGCAACCATTTGGGTAAAGAGGCTGAACTGAGTTTGCGAATGGAATTGGCATCCGAAAGTTTGGAAGCTTGCCAGGCTTCGAGAAACGGTATTTTCCCAAGCCATGAAAGGTGAAGCACCATGATCACCACTGCGAAAATGAAAAGGTATTTTTCAAAATGCTTGAAGTTGCGCTCAGGGAAGACAAACGGATAGTTCAGTTTAGAAAAAATGCCATATAGCGCTAGCAAGGGGAGCAAAAATAAAAAGAAGAGGGGCGTTGCGTAAGTGAGTCCGGAACTGTAGATGAGCCCCACTTGCAACAAAGCATAGACGAACAAATATGTCGTCAAATAGGGGTGGGCTTTCACTAAAGCGCTCAAATGTTTCATGCGCGCAGTTTTTCGTAGTGGTTGACGCGGTTATAGATCAGGCCGTAATAACAGCTGTACGCAATGAGGTCAACAAGGCAGTAACGCCATACAAAATCTTGGATATCCTGACCAGGATTCAAGTAAAGCCAAAGCATTGACGCAAAATAAAGAATTTGCCAAAGGGCACTGAAACGTACTTCTTGGAGTGCAACCAAAGTTGAGCTCAAGGGTGAAACCACAAATTTGAGGGTCTGACCAAAAATAAGTACGCCGGTAAGTTGGCCTGCGAGCCGCCATTCAGGTCCGAAAACAAAGGCAAAGAGCGGCGAGGCAAAGAGCAACAAAAAGACCGCAAGGGGCAAACTCAAGAGCAGTAGGGTCAGGCTCACTTTTTTGAAGTCTGGAACAATTGCTTCTTTTTTGCGGATGCGCTCTGCTTGATGCTGCAAATAAACTTGAGAAAGCGAAATGGAAATAAGTGCCATAGGCAAGGAAAGCACCATTCTACTGAGGTCAAATTGCCCTGTTTGTGCTTTGCCAAAAGCTGCATTCACGATAAATACTGGTAGGGTGAGGCTGATGGTGTTGAGCAAAGATGGAAAGGCGTGGTAAATTGGAAAGCGCCAATACTTTTTGAGTGTCGGTATGGTATTTTGGAGTCGAAAAGCAAAATTGAGCCCCATTCTCTTGGCCTGCCAAAATCCGCCAAAAAAATTGATGATATCGCCTACTAGGTTGCCTAAAAGCAAACCAGTGCTGTTCCCAAAATAACCACTTGCGCTCTGTGCAGCGGCTTCGGTTGTTCTGCGGTATACCTTGTTTTTTGCTGCGTCTTTGAATGCTTTTTTTCTGATCAGGTATAAATTAAAGCATTGAAAACTGCTCACCAAAAAAACACTTACCGGCAATAAGTGCAGGTACCAAGATTCTTGGTCGTTCAAGGAAAACCGTCGAACAATCCAAGATTCATTTAAAAACACAATAATCCAAACAAGCAAGGCAAGAACAGCCGTAATCAAGACGCCTCCTGCTACTAAATGATTGGCCTCTTTGTCCTCTTCCGGCAAAACAATTGCGCTCTCATACTTGAGATTGGCGATGGCTACGAGCATGCCAACAGCAGTGACATAAAGTGCGGCTGTTCCAAATTCTTCGGCGCTGAACATTCTGCGGAGCACAGGCTGAAATAAAATGGGAATGAGTTGAGCGAGCACCGTACCCACAATCAGTGTAGCCGAATTGCGAAGTAGTCCAGAGTTGGTAAAATATTGTCGGATGCGTTGGTACATAAGTGAGCTAACGCTACAAAGATAATCAAATCAAAATGTATTCATTTTTAGCGCAAATAACATAGGAGCAGTATATTTGTGCAAACTTTCAACAAAATGAAAAACGTAGCAGTAATTGGTGCAGGCACCATGGGAAATGGCATCGCACACGTCTTTGCCCAATTTGGATACAACGTCAATCTAATCGATGTTTCAGAAGCCGCCCTCGAGCGTGCTATCGGCACAATTGCCAAGAACCTCGATCGCCAAGTTGCCAAAGGCAGCCTCACCGAGGAGCAGAAAGCCCAAACACTTCAAAACCTCACAACCTTTTCCAATATGGCTGAAGGTGTCAAAGGCGTAGAACTTGTTGTAGAAGCTGCTACAGAAAATGTCGACCTCAAACTAAAAATATTCAAAGACCTGGATGCTTTTACAGCTCCTGAGGTCATTCTCGCTACCAATACGTCATCAATTTCGATCACCAAAATTGCTGCCGTGACCAATCGCCCCGATAAAGTCATTGGGATGCACTTCATGAATCCTGTTCCGGTCATGAAACTTGTTGAAATCATTCGTGGTTATTCTACTTCGGACGAGGTTACAGCACTTATCATGGAAACCTCGCGCAGCTTATCTAAAGTACCAGTAGAGGTCAATGATTACCCAGGTTTTGTGGCCAATCGCATCCTGATGCCAATGATCAACGAAGCGATTTATACTTTATTTGAAGGTGTTGCTGGCGTTGAAGAAATCGACACCGTCATGAAGCTCGGTATGGCACACCCAATGGGGCCGCTACAACTTGCCGACTTCATCGGACTCGATGTTTGCCTGGCTATTTTAGAAGTCTTGCACGACGGTTTTGGCAATCCAAAATACGCGCCGTGTCCGTTGCTTGTCAATATGGTAATGGCCGGTAAAAAAGGTGTTAAATCAGGAGAAGGTTTCTATTCTTGGACACACGGCACCAAAGATTTGGTGGTAGCCTCTAATTTTAAGAAGTAAGTCTTAAAAGCGAATTGTTTTCTGTAACCTATCCAAGACAATTTTGTCAATAGGAAAGGTGAGGTCTTCGCTATTCAATTTTTGAATACTTATCCAGCGCTGTTTCTCTTGTTCTACTTCAAAAGGAGTTTGATATGCCTCGCTTGCCGGAAAGTCATGCTTTTGCAAGCGCACCAGGTAGTAAAAAGCTACTAAATTGCTTTGATCAAAAGCAGATAACTGATGAAATTCATTGACGTAGAAAAATTCGGCGTCTGTACATTCGAGTTCAAGTTCTTCTTGGAGTTCTCGGCATAAGGCGTCTTTGATGCCTTCTCCAGTTTCTACGCCTCCGCCAGGAAACTTAGTGAAAAAAGTACCAAAACGACATTCGTCTGAGAGCAGTATTTCACCGAACTCATTGATAATTAAAGCGTAAACGCGTAGGTTGAAGCGACCCAATTAACGAATAAACTTGAAGTTTCTTCCTGGATAAACCGCAGCTTCTTCGAGTTCTTCCTCGATGCGCAGCAATTGATTGTATTTGGCCATGCGGTCTGAACGCGAGGCTGATCCGGTTTTGATTTGCCCACAATTGAGTGCCACGGCTAGGTCGGCAATGGTGTTGTCTTCGGTTTCGCCACTGCGGTGACTCATGACTGAAGAATAACCGTTGCGTGTAGCCAAATTAACGGCTTCAATGGTTTCTGTAAGCGTACCGATTTGGTTGACCTTGACAAGTATAGAATTGGCAACACCTTGTTCGATACCTTGTTGCAGTCTTTTGGAATTGGTCACAAAAAGATCATCACCTACTAATTGGATTTTGTGTCCTAATTTTTCTGTAGCGAGTTTCCAACCTGCCCAGTCGTCTTCGGCTAAGCCGTCTTCGATAGAGATAATCGGGTAGCGCTCACACCAATCTGCCCAGAATGCAACCATTTCTTCAGAAGACCTAGATTCACCTGTTGAGGCAAAATTATATTTACCAGTAGCTTCATCATAAAATTCAGAAGCAGCAGCGTCTAGCGCAATGTACATGTCAACACCCGGCTTAAAGCCAGCTTTTTCGATGGCTTCCATCACTACTTGCAATGCTTCTTCATTGGAACCTAAGCTAGGCGCAAAACCACCTTCGTCACCTACGTTGGTAGACATTCCTCTGGATTTAAGAACCGCTTTTAAGTGATGAAATACTTCTGTTCCCCAACGCAAACCTTCCGAAAAACTTTTGGCACCAAATGGCATGACCATAAATTCTTGGATATCGATAAGGTTGTCGGCATGAGAACCACCATTGAGGATGTTCATCATGGGTACCGGCATCGTGACGGCGCCTACACCACCGATGTATTGAAATAAACTTAGACCAGCTTCTGCAGCAGCAGCTTTGGCAATAGCCAAAGACGTTCCGAGAATAGCGTTGGCGCCTAAATTAGATTTATTGGGTGTGTTGTCTAGGGCGATTAGGAGGTAGTCGATTTTCTTTTGTTCAAAGATGTCCATGCCAAGCAAGGCATTTTGGATGGTGGTATTGACGTTTTCAACGGCTTTTCTTACGCCTTTACCAAGGTATTCAGATTTGTCGCCGTCGCGTAATTCTACAGCTTCGTGCACACCTGTAGATGCTCCGGAGGGCACTGCCGCGCGTCCGAGCACGCCATTTTCGGTGAGGACATCAACTTCTATAGTTGGGTTGCCGCGTGAATCTAAAATTTGACGGGCGTGGATGCTGGCGATAAAACTCATTTTGTTTGGTATTGTTGCATGTGTTGAATAAAGGCATCAAAAAGGTAACGGGAGTCGTGCGGACCCGCCGATGCTTCTGGATGGTATTGAACAGAGAATACGGGCTTGTCTTTGATGGCAATGCCGGCAACTGTATGGTCGTTGAGGTGTTCGTGTGTCACTTCAATAGCTGGATTCAAGGCAATACTTTCTTTGGTAATCACAAAACCGTGATTTTGCGAGGTAATTTCACCTTTTCCAGTCTTTAAATTCAAAATAGGATGGTTGATTCCGCGGTGTCCGTTGAACATTTTCTCCGTTTTGAGCCCTTGGCTGAGGCCCAGAATTTGGTGACCTAAGCAAATACCAAATACGGGAGTGTGACCGGCTGCAATTTCTTTGACAAGCGCTATGCTCTGCGTCATGACAGATGGGTCTCCAGGGCCGTTTGAAAGCATGTAGCCATCTGGTTCAAAGGCATCGAGCTCAGCTTTGGTTGCATGCATAGGGAATACCTTTACATGACAACCGCGCTCTACTAGACAGCGCACAATATTTTTCTTGACACCGAAATCAAGTAAAGAGACACGGTATTTAGGATTTTCAGGACTTACCTCATAAGCTGTTGTTGTGGTCACGCGGGAAGAAAGTTCAAGACCATCCATAGATGGAATCTCTTTGAGCTTTTCTTCGAGGATAGCTACATCTAGGATTTCTGAAGAAATGATGGCGTTCATGGCGCCTTTATTGCGGATATGACGTACAAGTGCACGTGTATCAATGTCAGAGATACCCACTGTGCCATTCTTTTCCATGAGTTCTTGTAGCGAGCCTTCTGCGGCCGAGCGCGAAAAACCATTAGAAAACTTTTTGGTAATAAGCCCAGCTATTTTGATTGAATCTGATTCGATCTCTTCTGTATGCACACCGTAGTTGCCAATGTGGGAGGTAGTCATGATCAATAACTGACCGAGATAAGAAGGATCAGTAAATACTTCTTGATAGCCGGTCATGCCTGTATTGAAGGCGATTTCACCGCCAGTGGTTCCTATTTTGCCAATGGCAATGCCTTTGAATACTGTGCCATCTTCTAAAAGGAGAATAGCTGCTTGATTTTGCTGCATTTATAAATTTTCTCCAAAATTACGGACTTTGTTAAAATAGGAAGGGTATAAAAACAAAAAAGGCGGACATTGTCCGCCTTTTTTATCAACATAATGTCAATTTATTCTTCAGCTTTCTCTTCTTCAGTTGCAGTATCAACAGCACTTAGGCAATCGTCGAAAATAAGTACCTCGGGTTTGCGGATAATTGCACGAGCGATAGAGATCCTTTGCTTTTGACCACCTGATAAAGTAACTCCACGCTCCCCTACCCGTGTGCTGAATCCTTCTGGAAACTGAATGATGCTATCGTAAATTGCGGCATCCTTAGCAGCTTGCTCAATTGATTGCTGATCTTTATCGCTAGCCAAATGATTCGGTTTGAATCCGAAAGCGATGTTATTGGAAATGGTTTCCGAAAACAAGAAAACTTCCTGCGGTACGTAACCAATTGCACTTCTTAAGCTATTCAAGTTGATTTTCTGCAAAGGTGTTTCGTCGATATAAATTTGTCCCGATGAAACATCATATTGCCTTGTGATTAAGGCTGCTAAAGTGGATTTCCCTGATCCAGTTCTTCCAATAATAGCGACAGATTGACCAGCAGCTACAGAGAAACTAATGTCTTTGATTGCAACTATTCCAGAATCTGGATAAACAAATGATACCTTCTCGAATCGAAGGCTTCCCTTGATTGGCGTTGCATCTTGTGTTTGATTTACCACACTTGGTTCGTAGCTTAAAAACTCATTGATTCGGGTTTGGGAAGCTGCAGCACGCTGAACGATAGATGTTACCCATCCAAT
>RDZL01000163.1 GCA_004295165.1 Flavobacteriia bacterium | reverse complement strand
TTGTGCCATCGGAATCCGTTCAATAAAGACACCGATGGCACAAACTGTCCTTGCTCAAGGCCAGAAACATTTAAAATTCCTTCGACAAGCGCTGAGAAATTTTCCGTCCCTACATACTGACCTTCAATTTGATAACCTATCATAGATGCAATAGGCTGAATACCCAAACCTCCGTACTGTTCATCGCGAATGGCAAATTCATTTAAATCTCCAGTAAGATAAGCAAAACCAATTCTAGGTCCTGAATTATTGACTTTTCCAACATTATTAGAAGTAATCACTTCATTTTTGAAGGCCAAGCGATCTGCAGTCACTTTGTCTACGGTAAGCCCATGCATTTCGGCCAAAACAATTTCTACCATGCGCTGGATTTCTAATTCTTGGTTGTCAAATTCGCGAACAGCCGACTTATAAAGGCTTTGTGCTTTGACATCAATGATTTTAATCGTCACGACAATTTTATTGCCCAAACCGTCTATCGAGCCAGACATCACGTAATCAACTTTGAGTTCTTCGCCTAATTTCGACAAGCAATTTTGGCCATAACAGCCTACTTTGTACTCCTCTTTGGCCTGGATGATTTCGTTCATGTCAAATTCATCATAGACTTTGTACTTATTGATTTTAATCAACTCTAAGCGCAGCATTTTTGCCACAGACTCTGCCTTAATGGCGAGTGCATTGACATTGGGGTTAGCCACAGCAATTGTGCTGCTGGGTTGGGCAAAATAACTTGCCATGCCACTAAAGAAAATGGCCACTAGTAATAAAACGGATTGTAAATTTTTTGTTTTCATAGCATACAATTTAATAGTACAAAGTTTGGCATAAAATAGAGTGCTGCAAAACTGAATAGCGGAGCTAGTTCATTTCGAGTTGCGAAAAACGCAAGTTTCAAGAAAGAAAGTCGAGGTCTGCTTCTATTTTCTTGCGAAACATACCGATTGTTTTCTCAAAATCGGCAAAGAAGTTATTGCGCTCGCGCTCGTTCACAACGCTAATGAGACTGGAATTGGCCAATTGCTTATCGATCACTTGCTTGGCGTCTTGCACATATTGCGCATCGGTTGTTTGCAAGTAATTCATAATATTATGCGAGAGAAACAAGCCCTGTTTGTCTTTGCTCTCGTAATAAAAAGCGGAATCGGCATTGATGGTTTCATTGAGGTACATCTCAAAACGGTTGCCCGTAGCCGGCGCCTGGGTGCCATAAATGAATTTTTTACCGTAACCCGCTTGTTCGCGAAGGTGAGCAGAAAACATCAGGAGGCGATCGCACAAAAAGAGCGCGTAGCTTGGGTCTTCAAACTGATTGGATTTGTAGTAATAATGGATCTGACGCAAGAAACCACGCATGAGTTCAGGGTCGAAGATTTCTACAGATGGGATGGTGTTATAAGACTGCAAGATGGACTTCCCGAGTTCAAAAGCGCGGTCTGAGGTTTTTTCGTGGCGAAATAATACGTTTTTGTAGTCAGGTATTTGCAAGTGTGTTTTGGCCCAAAAAAACAACTTAAAGCGCACCAATTGCGGAAAATTCAATAACTGAAAAAAATGCGTGTTGTTGATGGTGAGCATTATTTTAGGATCTTCAAGATGACGCAAACGCTCAAATGCCTCGAGAATGCCTTCTAGGTAAGATTCCAAGGAGAAATCATACGCATTGAGGGGCGTATACCGGAAAATTACATTCGTTTTTTGTTGTAAGATCAGGGAGTCAAAAGAAATGTCGAAGGTTTTGCACAACCTTTTGAGTTCGTCGATGGTCAGTGCTGTTTCGTTGCGCATGCGGCGATAAGCGGCATCCATGCTAATGTGTAGTGTCTCGCTCAAAACATGACCCAAAGCGTCACCCGGAGGGAGCTTTGCTTTAATGAGCTGCAATAACTGATCTTGAACAGTTTCCATGGTTAAAACTTATAAAACCAACTGAGCATTGGTACAGGAAAAGAATAATTATTTACGTTGACCTGATAGTTGACGATTTCTTCACGGCGGCCAATAATACCGGCGAGCGTCACCTGAAAAGCCTTGTTTTCGTCCTTTTGAAAACGCATACCAGGCATAAAAACAATATTGGTGCTTTTGACCTCAATAAATGGATCATTGTATACTACTGAACTTGGCTGACCTGTATTTGGGTTGTAATAATAGTCAACTTGTTGGCCATCAAAAACCTTGCGCTTGTTGCCTCCGATGATCATGACGTCCCAAATAATGCTCGCTTTTTTACCGACTGCTGCAATACCAGAAATGCCAATTATTGGTGATTTAAAGTTTCCTACTTCATTTTCATAAGTGAGCATTTCTGGAATGGGGAAACTATAAGTGCCTTGGTTGAGCACAGCTGCATAAGTACCCGGTTGGTAATAGAAATCTTGATTGTTAAATGAGAAGCCAGAATTGAAATAACCATAACCCAATGAAAGTGTGGCATTGCTGCGGCGTGTTCCATACGTAGCCATTCCCCAATGTAGGCCGCCAAACCCTTTTGCCTGGTTGAGGTAACCAGTAGATGCCATGATGGTGCCGACGCCAAAATTGATCATTGGGTTTTGTGTAGGGATGGTATATTTCAAAGCTAACGCAATTGGACTGGCTATCCAGGTGGCCATAATCCCGACACTCAGGTTGGGCATGATCCCAAAATGAACTTCGGGCCCATATAGATTGATGAGCGCGTAATTCTCGCCTTTTTTGATCGCAAACGCGTTGGTGGTAAATTGGTACCTAGTAGTAAAAACTCCCTGGCCTAAGTATTCGCCTGACTTGAAGTCTGTCTGCTCATCCACCAAAGTAATGCTTTTCACTTCTGATTTCGGGATGTATATTTTGCCGAGTTGCTGAGTTAAAATCAAGAGTTCACGGCCGTCATCAGCTAATATTTGTGCAACGTATTCTATTCCATTGTTGCGAATAATCAAGTACTTAAGGGTATCGCCTTCTGATTTTGCCACTTGCGCATTGGCCGTGAATGAACAATACAAAATCAAAAACAACAGAAAATTTTTCAGCATGATGCAGGTTTTATAAGCTCTAAATTAATCATTCACATAAGTTCTTTGCACGCGAGGTGAGATACTTGTAAGAATTTCATAAGGAATGGTCTGTGCTTTCTCTGCAAATAGACTGAGCGCTTGCTGCGTACCGATGATTTCTACCTCGGCATCTGGCCGAGCGTTGGGCGCTAGAACCATGATCATGTCCATACAAACTCTTCCTATTGTTGGACAAAAGTTGCCGTCGATATAAACCCCTCCTCTTCCATTGCTAAGATTTCGTTTGAAACCATCGGCATAGCCCACAGGAATCACTGCAATTTGGCTATCGGCTTCTAGTATTTCTGAGCAGCCATAACCAACACAAGCGCCTTTCTTGAATTGCTTTAATTGGGAGATTCGACTGGTCCAGGAAATCACTGGCTTTAATTTTTGCTCAAACTGTGGGTCGTGATTGACCCCAAAAAGACCAATGCCTAAACGCACCATGTCGAATTGCGCTTGCGGAAAATGAGCCGCGCCTTCAGAGTTCAAGAGGTGCTTGAGAAAAGGATAAGGAAGCGCGCTTTCAAACTGGCTGCAAATGGCGTTAAAACTGCTAATTTGCTGCGCATTCATGGGATGCTGGGGCTCATCTGCACAAGCCATATGGCTGTAAACACTCTTCACACAAACTTCTGGTTGGGCGCGCAAAGTTTGCAACAACTGATCGGTTTGCTCGGGCAAAAAACCTAGGCGATGCATGCCGGTATCAAACTTCAAATGAATGGGGTAATCTTGAATTTGAGAGGCAATCAGTGTCCGGATAAACGCATCGAGGTGTGTAGGGCTATAAATGGCAGGCTCAAGTTGGGAAGCAATGCAGCTCTCAAATCCAGCAGGCTCGGCATTCATGACTAAAATTGGCAGTTTTATGCCCGCTTGCCTGAGTAAGACCCCTTCATCCGCATAAGCAACGCCAAAATAATTGACGCCCCCCGCAAGCAGTTGCTTTGCAATTTGATCTAAGCCTCCGCCATATGCTTGCGCCTTGACCATGGCAAGTATTTGAGTTGTTGGAGCCAAACTTTGCTGGTACTGACGCAAATTGTGTTGGAGTGCAGAAAGATCGTAACGCACCACCGTGCTGTGCGACTTGCGCTTCCATTTGGAAAGTAGCGCCTCGGTCAGCAAATGCTGGTTGCCTTTGATCAAGACGACCTGATCCGAAATATCGGGAAGGATGGCGGGCAGCGCTGTCCAAATATGGTAGGTATCAATTTGGTTGGCTAACAACAAACGTATGATTTCTTCTTTTAAATGCGCTTGATTCTCGGAAAGTAAACAACAGACCATGTGCTGTTTTCCTGGAGCCACTGCTTTCAAAAAGGCAAGCGAACCCTCAAAAGCAAGCAGATCTAAGCTGTAAGCATCATTGATGAGCGTGGCGCCATGAATGCCTTCGAAGGTTTCTAGCCGATTGGCCAATTCAGGAAGCTCAGCAACAGCTTTTGGGCTACATGAACCCAAGCGGAGTGCGCAAGCAATGGCTACGCGTGCATTATGGACCCGCACGGGATCATTGAAGGGTATTTGATCGAATAAGTTTTTTGAATTTTCGTCGCTAAGCGCCTCTAGGTGGTCGCCATCGATGCGCCAATCGGCGCCAATCGAAAGAGATTGCAGCGCTACCTGGTAGGCTTGATCAGTATCAAATTCATGGCGAAAACCCGCATTTGTGTTGGTAATCACCACGTAGTTGGGCGCAATCATGGCATGGAGCTTCTCCATTTCGCCAGGTTTGCTCACCGCCGCCTCTATGAGGGCTAAATTGCCTTCTAGCGGAAGCTGTAGCAACGAGAGTGCCACCCCAAGTTGCGAATTGTAACTTTTGGGGCTGCGCTGTACCTTCAGTTGGTCAGCTAAAAGATGGTAAATCCATTCTTTTACGGTGGTTTTACCAATGGCGCCAGCAATGGCTAAAATGGGGTAGTTGATTCTTTTGCGGTGAAAGGTCGCAAGTTGTTGGAGTGCTTCTAGCACATCATCAACGATGTAAAAGCAAGCTTCAGCAAACTCTTTGGCAGGTTGCTGATCCAATACAAAGATGCGAATGCCTTTGTCGTATGCTGCTTGAACATATTCAAAGCCACTGCGCTTGGGGCCGTTTAGTCCAAAAAAGGCTACGCCTTCACTGCGCGAAATTTTGCGAGAGTCGTAAACTACTTCTTGAACAAGGACAGCACTTGGCGTGCCCACAAAACGTGCAGCAAAAATTTCGGTCAATTGAGCGTGGGTCAGATTCAGTTTCATGACAACGCTTTTTGATAACAGCTTCTGCAGAGCGGTTGGTATTTTTCTACAGCACCGACTAATACTTGCTCGGTTTGGGCGACCGTGCGATGCGAGAATTGCGCTAGTTTACCGCAGTGTACACATACAGCATGTACTTTACTGACATATTCTGCAATAGCCATTAGTTGTGGCATAGGACCAAAAGGAATCCCTTTGAAATCCATATCTAAACCCGCAACGATGACACGAACTCCTTTGTTTGAAAGTTCATTACAAACTTGAACTATTTGGGCATCAAAAAACTGTGCTTCATCTATCGCTACAATTTGTTCACCTTTCCATCCGTCGAACACTTCTTGTGCGGATGCAACGCGCCTGGCCTCCCAACTTTGCCCTTGATGACTCACCACTGCCTCAGTGGCATAGCGGTCATCGATAAGCGGTTTGAAAAGTAAAATAGACTGTTTGGCAAAAGCCGCACGACGGAGTCTGCGGATAAGTTCTTCGGTTTTACCAGAAAACATAGAGCCACAAATCACCTCTATCCAACCTTGTTGTCCGTTTTCTTTGGTAAATTGCTCTAAAAACATAGTGCTGTTGAATGAGATTGTGAAATGTTTTCTAATTTTGATTCGGTAGTGCAATATACTGCCGATTGCACGAAATTAATAAGTTATAAGCAATGTCAGAAAAAAGTCCCTCTCTAATGATCAAAACAATTCTTGGACACCTTCAAAATGGTGTTGAAAAACTAGAATCTGGACACCTTAGCCCAGAAGACATGGAATTATTAGTCGAGGACGCCAAAGAACTCTATGAGCGCATGGTTATTTTGCGCTACAAAATCTACGAAACCAATGTGTTGGGTGTTAAAGAACCCGTCATTTCTGCCAGCATTCGCCAAACTGAAATCGAAACGCCTATTGACCTATTTGGCGCAATAGATGAACCCACACCCGAACCAGCATTTGAAGTCACTTTTGCCAATGGCGAACCAAGCGAAAGTGATTTGAGTGATGATGAAACTACGAATGAAGAAGACCTTTTTGAAGAAGAGGAGGAGCAAGAAGTTGTAGCAGATGAAGTTCAAGAAGAAACACTTGAAGAAGAAGCAATAGAAGAAGAAGCAAACGAGGAAGAAACGATTGAAGAAGAACCAATCGAGGAAGAAACGATTGAGCAAGAAATGATTGAGGAGCAACCTAGCGTTGTAGAAAATCTATTTGAAGAGGTTGTTGAAGACCAAACAACTGAAGAAGAAGTAACGGAGCCCGCAGCGCCTTCTAGCTGGGAGCCAGAATTTTCTGGAGATCAGCCTATTTGGATGGCAGAGATGGAGGCCAATATCCGCGACAACCGCAGTATGTTTCCATTGGAAAGCCTTATTGGTGCTTTTACACTCAACGAAAAACTTCAATTTATCAATGAATTGTTCGACGGCTCATCAGACGATTTCTCAAGCAATATCAAGCAACTCGACCAACTTGCCTCTATCGACGCAGCACGCAACATGATCGCGGAGCTTGCCGCTACGTTTAACTGGGATACAGAATCTGAAATTGTAGAAGATTTCATCTACAAAATTTGTCGCCGCCATGCGACTGGCGCTTAGTTTCGTTTTTTGCCTAGCCCTGTCTTTTGTCTATGGGCAGCAATACCCATATCGGCAAACTATTTCTACGCTATGCTCCCCGGCTTACGCTGGCAGGGGTTATGTCGAGGACGGCAGCGCATTGGCCGCTCAATTCATTGCAGCAGAATTCCACAAAATTGGTCTGCAGCCCTTCAAAAATAAATTCGAACAATCATTTACACTGCCCGTTCAAACTTTTCCGGGGGCCTGTTTATTTGCGGTAGGCTCAGACACCCTCAAGCCGGGCATCGATTACCTCGTTCATCCTGGTTCTGCGGGCATTTCTCTTCCTACAAACTATCAATTGGTATATTGCAATGTACGTACACTCTACCGCAGCGTCAATGCCTTTAAACCTTGCCCGAAAGACCGCATGTTGGTGGTTCAGACCTCAGGTTTTGGCGGAGATACCAATAAAGTACTACAAACACGCCTTCAGGAACTCCAACAATTTGCAGCAACCATAGAACTCACCTCGAGCAAACTCACGTGGTCGGTGAGTCAGCAAGCGAAGCCCTACCCTGCTTTCCAAGTGCTTTCAACTGCCTTTGCAAACAAACCCCAAAGTGCCTTGATGCACTTGACAACTTTATTTGAACCAAAATTCACCTCAAGTAATGTCATTGGCTATTTGCCCGCTGCGCAAAAAGCAAAGAAAAAACCCTATTTAGTCGTTACAGCGCATTACGACCACCTCGGAAAAATGGGAAAAGACACCTACTTTCCAGGGGCTAATGACAACGCA
Organism: Flavobacteriia bacterium; assembly: GCA_004295165.1. Classification (GTDB taxonomy): domain Bacteria; phylum Bacteroidota; class Bacteroidia; order Flavobacteriales_D; family Crocinitomicaceae; genus UBA952. The sequence goes on along the minus strand of RDZL01000163.1, from coordinate 5,723 downwards.
TCAGGCGTTGGAATGTTATTATATATGGCGCAGCAACTCAGCTTGAAGCGCGACCCCAATTACAATTACGTATTCATTGCTTTTGGGGCTGAAGAAGCTGGGCTCGTTGGATCTCACTATTTTGTTGAACATCCGCTATTTGATCTCAAACAGATTCGCTTCTTACTCAATACCGATATCATGGGGAGTGGCGAAGAAGGCATCACGGTGGTAAATGCCACTTTGTTTAAATCAGAATTTGACCGTTTAATAGAACTCAATACAGAAGGTTCGAACGTAACGCAAATCAAATCCAGAGGACCAGCCGCTAATTCAGATCATTATTTCTTTACCGAAAAAGGCGTTCCCGCATTCTTTGTCTATACGATGGGGCCGAACAAACACTATCACGATATCCACGACAAAGCCGAAGAATTGAGCTACGCGGCATTTGAACCCCTCGCCAATCTTTTGCTTGGGTTTATGCGGTCATTTTAGTCTCCGGACGAAATAACTTGTCTGAAGAATCAGGACACTCAAAGAAAGCCCCAACAGATATAAGACGAGCTCCACGCTCTGATCGGTGTAAATCAAGGCCAAACTTGCCGATAAATAACCCAATAATTGGGTCACGCTAATGATCAAGAATCGAAAAGTTTGCGCAGCGGCATCACCCTTATTTTGAATGAAAAGAATGCCGGCAGAAATCAAAATTAAGAGCAAGGATGTGAGTTGAATGCTCAAAATCTGTTTCCATGGCAATGCAAATACACTGAGAAATGCAAGGATCAAAAAGACCAAATGAACGGCCACTAAAGTGGCCAAATAAGACCAAAGGGTAAGCTGTTTTTTGGAGTTAGTTTTCACGATTGAGCGCATTCACTTCTTTAATGATCAAATACAAACCAATGCCCACACCAAGTAGCGCTAAAATCACGGTATAGAGACTGCTTGTAGCGAACTGTTGATCGAGCCAAGTGCCTAACCAAGTGAAACCTCCGATGACGGCCGCCATTTGAAATGCAGCAGAACTCAGCTTGAGGTAAGCGTTGGTAGACTTATTTTTTTCAGTCATTGAAGGAAGCCTCCACATCTAGTTTTTGCGTACTGACGCCAGCGCGCATCACGCAAGCACCTTCAAAGAAAGCGCCTTCTTCTATGTGGAGTTTCATGGTTTGGATATCGCCTTTGATGCGGGCCGTTGCGCGCAACACCAAGAGGTTTTCTACCATCAGTTGGCCGTCCATGGCACCATCTATTTCGGCGTTCACACAAACGAGATTGCCATTGATTTTTCCTGAGGTGCCGATAATGACACGGCCCGCACAAGAAACGTTGCCGTTCACTTGCCCTTCTAAAAGGATGTTGGAATCTGAGGTGAGGTCGCCGTTGATCTCTGTACCGGCTATAATGCGGTTGATGCGGTCGGTGGTATCAGGTGCTTGTGAACCTCCGAAAATGTCTTTTCTTAGCATAAAGCTTAGTAGTTATCGATGAAAAATCCTTTATATTCATCAAATTTCGACGTTTCTATCAACTTTTTCAAATTTTCTTGATTGATAATGAAAATTTTATTGTTTTGATAGTCATCTAAATACTCCGCTCCGGCCTTATAGGCATTCAGGTAATCCCAGGCAATTTTGCTCGTAGGGAAATCAGAAATAAGGATGAAATTCTTTTCATCGAGGGTCGTCTTGACCGTTACTTTTACTTTTGAAGTTTTAAAAGCCTTGGTTGAGAAATTGGCTACCGTGGTGCGTAGGTCATCGGCTTCTTCGTCTTCATCTAGGAGCACAATAACATACTGGCTGCCATTTGGCGTATACGTAAAGATAGACTGTTCTTTAGATGCCGGTTTGAGTTCAAATTTAGAATAACCCTTCTTGAGGATCTCTAGCATTTCTTTGGCGCGAACCGCCTGATCAGACTTTGGTTTCTCATCGATAATGCGCTGCAATAGCGGAACGAGTACTTGTTTGTCGGTCGCTTGCTGCCCAACAGCCAAGGCATTGAGCAATAAATATTCTGCTCTGTAGGCATTGGATGGGTCGTTGTCTATTACCGTTTGGGTAGCGGCTTGCACCTGCGCATAGTAGGCTTGGTCATATTTCTGAACGAGGGCGAGGTAAGCTTCTTGGTCTTTTTGAGCGCTTAATTTTTGCTTGACGTAGAAATCGGGGTCTTTGAAATACTTGGCCGCATCGGAGCTCGGGTACTTCTTGAGGATGTATTGGCGGTATTTGTCGGCATCTGCTGAATTTTCATAAATCTTAAAGAGCTGAAAAGCAGCTGAGAGGTCGGTGGGATGATCCAGATTTTTATCGAGAATGGCCAAGAATTGCGCTGCGGCGAGTTCTGTTTCGTTGAGGATTTCTTTGTAGAGCACACCGGAAGTGTAGAGGGCTTCCAACAGGCGTTCTTGCGAGGCTTTCAGCGCCTCTGCGGTCAGTGGAATGTTCTTGAGCAGGCTCTCTACGGTGAGAGAATCTTTTTGGGCTGGTGAGGTTTGGGCTTGAGTGCTGTCCTGACCTTGAACGTCGATGTTGGCATTCAAGACGATGCGCTCGCTGCGGCGCCAGTCGTCGGTGTTGTCTCGCTGACCCCAATTTTTGCGGAACTCATTGTAACCTTCTTCGCGGAGTTTGGGGTTGTTGAAGATGAATTTGTTGGCATTGGCATTCGTATTGGTCGGCTGGCTCTGCTGTAAGGCGAGCAGTTTGGCTGCCTCGAGTTCTTTACGGCGCTGTTCATCGCGCTTGATTTGTTTGAGGGTTTCTTTGAGGAAGTCTTCGCGATCTTTTTCGGAGAGTGCTGCAATTTTTTGAACAGAATCTTCGAATTGTGCGGTTTCAATGGCCTTGACTAAATCGGCAAGTTTGGTGGCTTTGCTTTTGATTTGCTCGCCATTTGGATAATCTTCGGTAATGAAGCGAGAACTTGAATCGTAGTATTTCTGAGCGTACACGAAGTTCTTTTCTTGAAAAGAAAGATCGCCGAGTTTTTCGTAGGCCTGTGCGCGTTGACGTTTGTTGTTATTGGAATAAAACGCCGCTGAGGTAAGGTGAGATTTAGCAAGCGGCTTATTGCCCTTGTTGATCTCCATTAAAGCCATTGCGTAGTAAATTTGGTCTTTAAAAGTAGCGTTTTTGGCATCGCGCAGCATTTTTTGGAGGTCGCCCATAAGGCGCTCGTCTCCGCTCACGATGGCACGGTTGAGGCGGGCATTGAAGGCGATGTCTGAGGCTGCTGCTGCTTTGTATGCCTTGCCGAAGTGTACTGCGGCATCTGGCAGTTGGTTTTGCAGTTGGTGAACTTGTGCCAAAATATAATGCAAGCGCGCTTTTTCTTTGGCATTTGAGCACTTGGCAATAGCGAGTTCTAGACCCTCAATGGCGACGTCGTATTCGCGGCGGCGCAAAGCGAGGTCGGCATAGGCGCGGTGGATCTCGAATTGTAAATTCTTGGACATTTGCGGCCCTGCCTCTGGGTTCTTTTTGCGCAAGAAAGGAACGTAGTCTGTGAGTTGTTTGTCGTTTTGGATTTCGGCGCGTTCGTTGAGCGCATCTAAAATCAGTTTGGCATCGGCGTATTTGCGCTGCTCGATGTAAATGCGAGCAATCCAAAGACTGGCGATATAGGCGCTCTGGTCTTTTTCAAAGAAACGCTTGACAAACTGAAAATTATCTAAGGCTTTTTGGTAGTCTCGGCGGTAAAAGTAAGCCTCGCCGACAGTGAGCCAGTTTTCATCGATCCATTTGTTGTATTCTACCGTTTTGTAGAACATGTTTTCTGCGGTGGGCATGCTGTGATTGAGGATCACTTTGGCACATTTGACCACAGCGGTGTCTATGGCGGGAAGCATCCCTTTGACTTCTTTTTCTGTAGGTACAGGGAATACCGGCAGCAAAGCGTAGAAATCTTCTTTTCTTGCGTCTTGGTAGGTTTTCAAGGACACGCGCAATAGTTCTTTGGCATTGAAATGCCCGTTGTACTTGGCGGTGGTTTGATGGTAAAAACGATTGAGTGGCGTATTGTTTTCAGTCGAACAAGCCCATGACAAGAAGAGCAAAAGCAGTGTCAGGAAAAAATGTAGACTTATACGCATGGACAATGAAAGGCGTTATAACGCAAAAATTGCGTTTTTAGTATGTAGTTTATGCAATATTGGTAAAGACCTGTTGGATGTCGTCGTCGTCTTCAATTTTATCGAGCATTTTTTCGATGTCGATGAGTTGTTCCTCTGAAAAATCTACCGGGCTTGTTGGAATGCGTTTGAGGCTAGATTTCTGCACTTCTATTTGCATGTCTTCGAGTGCTTTGGCTAGGGTTCCAAAAGCGGTGTAGTCGCCGTAAACGATGATTTGCTCTTCCTCTAACTCGATTTGCTCACAACCTGCATCGATGAGTTCTAACTCAAGCATTTCTGGATCGAGTTCTGGCGTTTTGGCGATTTCAAAAATACTTTTGCGCGAGAACATGAATTCCATTGAACCATTAGGTACTACAGCACCTCCTGCTTTGTTAAAGTAAGACTTGACATTGGCAACGGTACGCGTTGGGTTGTCGGTGGCACACTCTACGTAAACCAACACGCCATGTGGGCCCTTGCCTTCGTAGTTCACTTCTGTAAAAGAGGCAATATCTTTTTGAGCCGCACGCTTGATGGCAGACTCGATATTGTCTTTGGGCATATTTTCGGATTTCGCATTTTGAATAGCGGTGCGCAACTTAGCGCTGGTGGTGGGGTCCATGCCGCCTTCTTTAGCTGCCATGGTGATGGCCTTGCCTAATTTCGGAAACATTTTGGACATTTTGTCCCAACGTTTTTCTTTGGCTGCTCTGCGGTATTCAAATGCTCTTCCCATAATGCGTATACTTTTGGGCAAAAGTAAGGAATTCGCAAGGAAAATTCAAGTAGGTTTTCAGGCCTTTAGGCCAAAATTTGCTCGATATAGTTGAGTAAGGGCTCTTTTCCGAATCCGGACTCGGCAGATGTGGTGAAGACAGGTGGCAATTCGGCCCAAACCTTCAGCATTTCTTTTTTGTATTTGGCCAAGTTTTTTTGCAGCGCCGAACTAGATAATTTGTCGATTTTGGTAAAAACCATAGAAAAAGGTAGTCCTTTTTGGCCGCACCAATTCATGAATTCGAGGTCAATTTTTTGAGGTTCTAGCCTGGCATCTAGCAAGACAAAAATATTATATAGCGTCTCGCGCTTGGTCAGGTAGTCAGCAATAAAGCGCTCAAATGAACTGCGTTGGGTTCGACTGACTTTCGCGTAGCCATAACCTGGTAAATCGACGAGGTACCAGTGGTCGTTGATAATAAAATGATTGATGAGCTGGGTTTTGCCTGGAGTTCCGGAAGTTTTGGCTAGGCCTTTTCTGGAAGTTAACATGTTGATTAACGACGACTTACCTACGTTTGACCTGCCAATAAAAGCGAATTCAGGCTTGCCGTCTAGCGGACACTTGCTTACTTCAGTATTGGAGATGGTGAATTCTGCGCTTTTGATTTGCATCTTGCAAAGTTACACTTTAAACTTTTATTTTTGCGGCAAAGCGAACAATCTATCTTGAAGGTTGTTAGGGTTTGACTACACAGAAGATGGCAGAATATAAAATCAAGGATATCGAAATACTGACGGGCATCAAAGCCCACACCATTCGCATTTGGGAAAAGCGCTACGGCATGCTGATTCCAGAGCGTACCGATACCAAAATTCGAATGGTGTGAGCTTTGAT
>RDZL01000067.1 GCA_004295165.1 Flavobacteriia bacterium | reverse complement strand
CCTTGACCTTTATGGCAATGCCATTGAACAATTTGGCGAAGGTATTTTTCTGCTGCCAGACTTGCGCGTGCTCAATATCGAAGGAGTGATGTACGGAACAGTTTTTGCCAAGCAACTGCTCGGTCGCTTGCCCAATACCAAAGTACTCATTGATCCACCGTGTAAGTGTTTGGATTAGTATCTTTGCCCATGTCCTTGTTGCGCCTAGTGGTTTTTTGGTTGCTCAATCATCCCCAATATGTATTGGGTGTATTTCTATTTCTTGTGGCAATTTTGATCTGGACGAAAAAAAAATGGCGCCGTAAACGCCCTTATCTTCCCTGGTTATTGGTGGTGGGTTTTGTGGCTTATGTCTTTGTCTTTATTCGTTTTTATGACCGAATAGACTTGCTGCGCCCGGTGCTGCGCAATACAACTGCCGAGACGCTGTCAGAAACCGCCATTGCCGACGACCAAACCTATTGTTTTGGCATTGATGTTTCTCAGTACCAAGGCAGCATCAATTGGGACGAAGTGCTATTAACCAAGCACCCCTTGCGCTTTGCCATTGCCAGAGCAACAATGGGCACCGATGGCCTAGATCCGCAATTTACAGCCAATTGGCAAGCATTAAAAAGAGTGGGGCTCCAACGCGGGGCCTATCATTATTACCGCCCATTTCAAAATTCAAGCGAGCAAGCCCAAAATTTCATTCAACAGGTAAGGCTGAGCAAAGGCGATTTTCCGCCGGTATTGGATGTCGAAAAAATGTCTCCATTCGGAGCAGCTAACTTGCGCAAAGGTGTGCAAAATTGGCTGCGCATCGTTGGGCAGCACTACCACTGCAAACCGATCGTTTACACGGGCCGCTTTTTCTATGAGCGCTATCTCAAAGGAAGTATAGACGGTTATCCGCTTTGGGTTGCTTCTTACGGCCCACACCATAAAGTTGAGCACCTCCCTTGGACATTTTATCAATTTTCTGAAAAAATGGTTGTTCACGGCATCAATACGTACGTCGATGGCAATTTCTTTCAAGGCAGCTTAACGAAACTTCGTAACTTCGGCTTATGATTTTACTTACGCTCCTTTTCAAGCTTGGTGTTCGTTTTGCCATTTTTAATTTTATCTGGTTCTTTCTAGAATTGGCCCACAAAATGCTCACGGGTATGCGGCCTCCGTTTTTGGCAGAGCAGTACATTCTCAAAGGCCTCAAGTATATCTTGCTAGTGAATATCACTTTTGCTTACTGTCTTGAATTTGCGCCCAACGAACCCACTTATGTGCTCAATTGGCAAAAATTACTGCCCGGCGGCCTAATTCTCATGCTTTATTTACTCGGTAAATTTCAAAAGCAGCAAGAACAACTTCAGTTTTTAGGTGCTTTTCAGATGCCCGTCCAACAGCGCCCTTATTCCAAAAATCTAGAAATTCTCTTATTGGTGTTGGCGGCACTTACCTTTACTGGTCTTTACTTCTTCCCCTATTTGTCTGAGAATGGCATTTCACATTGGTTTGAGTCTAATATCCGCAGCCTTGAGAAGGCCTTTTTACTTGGCTTTATCTTTCAGGTACTCGGTTTCTTCTTTGTGCTAAGTGTGTTCTTTCGTTTGCTCAAAGCCTTTAGTCCAAAACCACCTCAAGACGGCCCAACACAAGGCCCCGACGACTACGCAGACTACGAAGAAGTTACCGATCAGCGCCTTGACTAAACTACAGCCACATACCGACGAACGTTTGCCAAAGGCTTTTAAATTGTGTAGCCTCAAGAAGATTGAAGCGCTCTACAAAACAGGTGTGCTCATCAAAGCGTATCCGCTGCGCGTATTGTATATTGCCGAGGCTATCGACCCTGGTGCTGAGCCAAGCGAGGCTTTTCAAGTGTTGTTTTCAGCCCCAAAACGCCGCTTCAAAAGAGCCCACGACCGCAATTATATCAAGCGCTTGATGCGGGAGGTCTTGCGCAAAAACAAAATGCCATTGATAGCGGCCCTCCAACAGAACAATAAAAAAATGGTGTTTTCGTTAACTTTTGTTGCCGATGAACGTCCAAATTATCAACTTTTGGAACAAAAGTTGTGTAAAGCACTCGACCAACTTATAAAAGAAATCAAATCATGATCAAACTGACTCAATTACCTTTTCTCTTTTTCGCTCTTTTACTGAGTTTTCGCTTCGGTTATGCCCAAACCAATTCTTTTGAAACGCTCAAGAGTTTGGAAATCATGGACCAAATCTATGAGCACCTCGACCTCTATTTTGTCGATGAAACAAAAAATGGTCAATTAGCCAAAACAGGTATTGACGCCATGCTCAAGGAGCTAGATCCTTACACCGTTTATTACCACGAATCAAATATCGAAGATTACCGCCTCATGACCACAGGGCAATACGGTGGAAT
>RDZL01000127.1 GCA_004295165.1 Flavobacteriia bacterium | reverse complement strand
CCGGGTCCCTTCAAAACGGGGCAAGGTCAAAATCCATTCCAAGAGATCGGTGAAACGAATGCGGTAAATGCGGGCTTCAGTGAATTCATCCCCAAATTTCTCATAGAGTTTTTGGGCAATGTCTTCGTGGTCATTCCAGTAAATGGGGGGTTCAAAATGGCTCATGTGTTTGCACTTAAATTTTTATTCGCCCAGGAACTGGGTTTGGTCGGGAAGGGTAATGCGGATTTCTCCAGAACCGGCTTGCAACATGCATTGGCAACCCAGTCTGGAATTGATCCGGGGGTTCACGGCCCGGTCTATAAAGTCTTCTTCTCTGTCGTTCAGTTCTTCGATGTGTTCAGCTCCTGCTTCAACATACAAATGGCAAGTACTGCAAGCACAAACGGCCCCACAATTGTGGTGGAGCGCTATGTTGTTGTCCAAACAAACTTCCAATAAACTTTGGTCAGGGGCAATATTGGTCAGGGTAACGGGGGCCAGGTCTTTTTGTTCAAATGCTATGTGTAAGGTATACATGGTGCGTATTTGGGCTGCGAAAATAGAAGTTTTGTATTAACCCCATAAAAAGGATTTGGTTTAAACCCCGCCCAAGAACCAGTCCCTACCCTTTTTCCTTTGTGTCCATGATGCTTTGGCTGAACTGGTTGTACCACAACAACAACTGCAAACATCGCTGTACAAGCCTTGCCAGTTGCAACAATTTCTTCTTCTAATGGTAACTCTATCTGTCAGGGTGTAGCTACAACGCTTACAGCTCCGGCAGCAGCATCTTATGAATGGAACAATGGTGCAACAACTCAATCTATTGCAGTAACAGCTGGTGGTAACTACAGTGTGATCATTACTTCTGCTGCAGGTTGTGTTTCTAACCCTTCTGCGCCACTAGCACTTACAGTGAACCAACCACCGGTTGCAAACGTAGCGCTCAATGGTCCGGCTAGCTTCTGTCAAGGAGGTTCTGTTGTGTTGACTGCTTCAGGTGGTACGGCTTACAACTGGAACAACAGTGTGAGTGGTGCAACAAACACCATCACTACTTCAGGTACTTACACAGCAACTGTAACAAATGCTGCAGGTTGCTCAACTGTGAGTGCGCCGATTACTGTCGATGTATTGCCAGCTCCAGCGGCTAGTATCACTGCGAATGGTCCAACGTCTTTCTGTGATGGTGGTTCAGTGATCCTTTCTGCCAATGGCGCAGGTGCTTACACGTGGAGCAACGGTTCAACTGCTTCTTCCATAGCCGTGAACAACAGTGGTTCATTCTCTTACACAGTTACCGGAGCCAATGGTTGTACGACCACAACAGCTCCAACTGCAGTTGCGGTTACGCCACTTCCGGTTGTTGCAGCGATCTCTGGTGCCAACACAGTATGTGAGGGTGCAGCTACAACGTTTAACAACGCAACTACAGGTGGTGTTTGGAGTTCTTCAAACTCAGCTGTAGCTTCTGTAGATGCAACAGGTAATATTTCAGGATTGAGCGGCGGTAACGCTACAATATCCTATACAGTTACGAACAATGGTTGTGCGACGACTCAAACCAAAAACATCTCTGTACAAACGGCTCCAGCCACAGCAATTACAGTGTCTGGTCCAATAACATTCTGTGCGGGTGGTTCTGTTGTGTTGTCTGCAGCGAACGGTACTGGTTTTGCCTGGACCAACGCTTCTACAGCACAGTCCATTACAGTTACTCAAAGTGGTACTTATGGTGTATCCGTCACAAATGGTCAGGGTTGTGCAGCTCTTGCAGCTCCTGTAACCATCAACGTGGTGCCATTCCCTGTACTTGATCCTATTGCAGGTAATAGCAATGTTTGTATTGGTGCAACAACGCCTATGTCAAACACAACAGCAGGTGGTACCTGGAGTTCAAGCAACACCTCAGTGGCCTCTGTATCAACAGCAGGTGAGGTGACTGGTAACAACTCAGGTTCAGCAATGATCACTTACACTTACACGAACGCAGCAGGCTGTACGACAACCGCAATCAAGCCAATTGCTGTAAACGTTATTCCTTCAGCTGTAACGAGCATCAGTGGTCCAACTACATTCTGTGCTGGTAACACCGTTACTTTAACGGCTCCTGCGGCTGGTAGCTACCTTTGGTCAACCAATGATACTACACAGAGCATTACTGTAGCCGCTTCTGGTACTTACGATGTAGATGTTACTACCGCAGGTTGTACAGCTACTTCTGCACCAATTGCGATCACAGTTAACGCACTTCCTTCTCCAATTGTAACAACCAATAACGTTGCCATTTGTCAGGGTGCTGCAGCTACATTAAGCTCAACTCCTGCTTCGGCCTACGCTTGGAGCAACGGTGCGACTACTTCAACGATCAGCGTCAACACTGCAGGTAACTACTCAGTAACAGTTACCGATGCCAATGGC